>CAZTHU010000054.1:8759-9452 GCA_964613575.1 uncultured Eubacteriales bacterium
TTCCCGAAGGTTTAGATGGAGTTGACTTATCTGGCGTGGAACAAATAATGCAAACGGAAATGGATGTTCCTGAAGGCTTAGATGGAGTTGACTTACCTAGCGAGGAACAAAGTTTCGGAACAGAACCAATGGCAGAAGATTTAGGAGGACTTGCTGTAGGTTCTTCGCAAACGTCTAATTTTCAAGATGTGCCAGCAAGCGCATCGTATTCTGATTCGGTAAATCGTTTGGCGGATTTTGGAATAATAAGGGGTGACGATAGAGGTATGTTTCGCCCAGATGGGGATGTTACTCGAGAGCAATTTGTGACAATGCTTGTAAATTCTTTAGGTTTTGAATCTAAAGCTTTAGATTGGGATGGAGAGAATTTTTTTTATGATGTGGAAAGGTCTAGATGGTCTAGTGGATTTATAAATTTTGGTTTTTCTAAATCATTTTTTAGTGGAATAGGAAATGGACAATTTGCACCTTTACAAGATGTAACTTTTGGCCAGGCTGTTACCATGCTTGTAAGATCAAGAGATGTAGACGTTAAAGAGGGTACTTGGCCTCAGAATTATATAGATAAGGCAAAAAAACTTAATATTACAGCAGGTGTATCTTTAAGAGCAAATGAAAAAGCGCCAAGGTGGGCAGTTGCGGTTATGATAGATAATATTTTACTTCGTGATTTAACTAGTGCCGTGGATATGG
>CAZTHU010000055.1:0-9447 GCA_964613575.1 uncultured Eubacteriales bacterium
ATGGTTTTTTCATTTACAAATTCTGAACCTATAATATCTATAATATCTTTTGGGTTAGAGAATCTATTTTTTAACTGCCAACTATAGTCATCCCAGTCTTTTTGGGTGGAATTTAATTTTTGTAGTATTTTAGTTTTTTGTGCTATTATGTTAGCTTCGATTTCTATGGATGTTGGTATGCTATCCTTTGCTTCAATATAGTCGGATATGCTACTTTTTAATATGTCGAATCTTTTGTTGTTTTTATGTGGATATTTTGAGTTGCTCATAATATCCCTCCTTAATAAGATTATACTCGCAAATTTGATAATAATATTGAAAAATAAAAATAGTAGTTTGAAGTAAGATGTTTTATTTATGAAATTTTAGTAGTTTGAGATTGGTAAGCTGACTTGCAAAGTATCTTCTTTTAAGAGTGAAACTAGATGTAATTTTTTACAAAACATATAAAACTTTTATCATATACATTTTATCACAATTTTTGAGTATTTGCAAGAAAAACTTGTAAAATAGTTTACAGCTAACGTTTTGATGTTAGGTGTCATTTAATGGAAAAAAGTTTGCATAGAATGATATTTTGCGTTATAATCTTAAGGTAGTATGTTATTGAATATTTGAGAGGTGGTATTATCGTGAAAATATTAGTTATAGTATCATTTGTTTTGATGGTAACTGTAAATGCATTAGCAAATATATTACCAATTAACAATATAACAACTGGGGAGGTATCTGATTTTTATCAGAATTTATTTGCGCCAGCTGGTTTAACTTTTTCTATCTGGGGGCTGATATATATTTTGCTATTAGGTTTTAGCTTATATCAAACAGGGCTTTTTAATAAAGAAAAAAGTACATTCTTTGAAAATAGATTAAACCTTATTAGAATTATTTTTATTATTTCTTCTATATTTAACGCTCTATGGATATTTGCTTGGCATTACGACCTCATTGGAGTTTCGCTTATATTAATGATTGGTATTTTGATTTCTTTGATTTTGATATCATTGTTTATGAATAAAGAAAAATGTAATCAAACTCAGACTAAGGTGGACAAAATTTTTGTAAATATTCCGTTTAGTATTTACTTTGGTTGGATTACAGTTGCAATGATAGCTAATGTAACTACTTGGCTTGTTAAAATAGATTGGAATGGTTTTGGTATATCAGAACCTACATGGATGATAATAGTAGTTTGTGTAGGGCTTATGATAAGTGTTGCTACTATATTAAAAAATATGGATCCTGTTTATGGTTTAGTTATAGTTTGGGCGTATGTTGGTATTTTGATAAAGCATGTTTCTGCTAATGGGTTTAACGAACAATATCCTAGCATAATCGCAACAGTTATGATGTCTATAGCTATATTGATTATTTTTATTATTAGTACAAAATTTTTGAAAAAATCCTGTATGCTTTAATTAAAAAAATCTTTTATTGTACTAACCACAGAAAGATTTTCCCAAATTGCTGAGGCAGTTCGGATTATGACTAAAAATAGGGTTAGTTTTATCAACATAACAGCTATAAACGTTATTATTGATAAAATTATAAAAAACTTAGCCTTTTTAGCCATGTTTATGGCTTTTTCTACTTCGCCTATTGCTAATTGTTTTTCAGTTAAAACAGAAAACACGATGGGTAAAATCGCGAGAAAAAAAGGTGACCATGTCAGTATCCCTAAAGAAACGTATAGAGGTGTTATTAGTACTAATATGCCTGGCAGCCAAATTATTATTGACAGAAATATTGTTAGTAGAAATATACTGATTAGATTTATTATAGAGGCCTTAAAGTACGTTTTGACATTAGTGTCAGGTGTATTTATATCAGTACTTTTAACTTGTGGTCTTGAATCATCAATTCCAAAAATTCTTTTAAAAAAACTACCGTTTATAGTATATCTACTCTCACTAGCATTATTAATATTATTATTTATAGAAGCCTCTGTTTCTTTTGTTGAAAATTCACTATTTTTTTCACCACATTCACTACAAAATGAAGCATCATTTTTATTGTTTTTTCCACAATTTTGGCAAAGCATTTTATCACTCCAATACTTTAAAATTCACTTAAAGTCATTTGTAATCTAATAAAAGATTTTCTAAGCCATTTAATAGATCTCTTAATTTTTGTAGTTCTTCACTTTTAGTGTTTTGTGCTTTATTTAGACCGTCAATTATTTTATTAATAGTGTTAATTCTCTTTTTTAAAAGAATTGTAAGTAATGGGTCTTCTTTTTGAACAAGTTTTTCACCAATGTATGTTTCTATAATATTTTTCAACCTTACAATACCGTCATACTTTGCACATATTACATTATATATTCTTTCATCCTCGGTGCAAAGTTGTTCGTCGTATATATCAAATCCCTTACTGTACAAAAGGGTTCTTAATTCATCCATAGCATTCATTGGTTGAAGTATTAAACAATCTGCATTTTTTGCTTTGTCAAACCCTTTATTTATAATTTCGGATATTAAAAGTCCTCCCATTCCTGCAATCACAAAAACATCGGCCTCTTTTATTTTGAAAGGCTCAAGTCCATCACCTTGGCGAATTTCAAGTTTATCTAAGACCCCATATCTATAAGCATTTTTTTTAGCTATATTTAAAGGTCCTGTTTTTATATCAGTTGCAAAAGCCTTTTTACATACACTATTTCTTAAAAGTTCTATAACGACATAGCCATGATCAGTGCCTATATCAGCTAAAGTTTTGCATTTAGGAACTTTATTGCATATAAGTTCTAGACGCTCCTTCATAAAAATCATCTCCTTAAAGCAAAAAACAGAGTAAAAAACAATCTTTACTCTGTTAATCCTATATGGGCCCTCAGGGACTTGAACCCCGGGCCAACCGGTTATGAGCCGGTTGCTCTAACCAACTGAGCTAAGGGCCCAGAAGCTCCTCAAGTTGGACTCGAACCAACGACCCTGCGGTTAACAGCCGCATGCTCTACCAACTGAGCTATTGAGGAATGTATCAAAAAATTGTCTGCAACGATAAATATTATACCTATACACTAAATCAAAGTCAAGACTTTTGCAAAAATATTTTTGTGGTTGAAAAGCCTTTTTTGCAAAATATTAATTGAAAAACATTTAGCTGCAACAGTTAGGGGTGAAACTACTCTTAAAAGAGAGCTTAAGTCACTACAAAGCATACCTGATCATTATCCTAAAATTATTTTAACATTAGATGAAGATCCTGAAGCAGATTATAACGGAATAAAAAAAATAAACGTACTGAAATGGTTATTGTGTGTTTAAAACCATTCTTCGCAAATGAGAGTGAGCCTATGTGTGCAAATGTAAATGATTTTGTTTTTCTATTTACAATTGTGTACACAATAATGTAGAGATAAACAAAAATTTTAGTCACACTGTACACAGATTGCCTCTTCAGCTGTACATCCTTTGCTTTTTACTTGACAGTGATGGTGGTTTTTTGTAAGATTGTGATAAGAGTATGACTATATTTAAGGGGTGATTGTCTTGAGAATTGTTGTATTAGACGCAAATACATTAGGAGAGGATATTAGTCTTGAAGCTTTTAAAAAGTTTGGTGAAGTTGAAGTTTTTCAGACAACTAGCAAATCTGAGGTTGTAGAGCGTATAAGACAAAAGGATATTATAATAACTAACAAAATTTATCTAGGTGCAGATATTTTAAGAAATGCTGAAAACTTAAAACTAATAGCCTTGACGGCTACAGGAACTAACAATGTAGATCTAGAGTATGCTAAAAGTAAAGGTATAGCGGTTGCAAATGTAGCAGGGTATTCGACTATGACTGTGGCACAACACACTTTTGCGCTGTTGTTTTACTTGTATGAGAATTTACAATATTTTGATAACTATGTTAAAAGCGGCAAGTACTGCGAAAGTCAAAGTTTTACGCATTTAGGTAGGAATTTTGGGGAATTAGATGGCAAGGTTTGGGGAATTATTGGACTTGGTGCTATTGGAAAAAGAGTTGCAAATATTGCATCGTCTTTTGGTTGTAAGGTAATATATTATTCAACATCAGGAAATAACAGTTGTGATGAGTATGAAAGGGTGGATAAAGAGAAAATATTTAGTTGTTCGGATATTTTATCAATCCATGCACCTTTAAATGAAAATACAAAAAATCTCGTGGATTATGAAAAACTTTCTTTGATGAAGTCAAATTCAGTTTTGCTTAATTTAGGAAGAGGTCCAATTATAAATGAGGAGGACTTAACGCGAGCGTTAAATGAAAACAAGATTGCTGGTGCGGGTTTGGATGTTTTAGTAAATGAGCCTATGAGTACGAATTGTCCTTTGCTTAATGTCAGGGATAAGGAGAAGTTATTTATAACTCCACATATAGCGTGGGCAAGTACGGAGGCTAGAACAAGATTGGTAAACGAAATTGAGCTTAATATAAAGGCGTTCTTGGATGGCGAAAAAAGAAATAGAGTAGAGTAAAAAGAGGGTCATTACTTAATGTGTCTTATGTTAGGTTTTTGTTAAAATTTCTAATGCTTTTTTGTAGTATTGGGATGAGAAGTAAGAAGAATTGGTGATATGTACAAAGTTTTGGGGAAATATTTTTGATATGCCTAAATCAAGATCGTCTATAATGACAAAATTTTTAATTTTTAGATTTTGTGAAAGGTATGAGTTTATTTCCTCACCTCTGTCATTTTTGGATATAATAGGTGTAACATCTATTATAAAAGAATCTAAATCGTGAAGGGTAAAATAGTCCTTTAACATTTGAAAAGAGCAAAAAACACGCCAACTAGATGATATAACTAGTATGGCGTTTGTTTTTTTTATAAGCTTGTTTAAATTAGTTATTGCATCTTTGTGCCAGTCAAAATAGACTGCACCTAAGTCATATTTATCATAGGTTAGATAATTATTGTTGTTAAAGTTCTTTGCTATTTTTTTTTGAACTTTATCCAGATTATAATTTTCTCTTTTTAAAGAGGAAAATGGTTGTATTACTCCGTCGATGTCTAAAAAAATTGTGGTCATAGTTGAATCATACCCTTCTTTGTTTTGTAGCGGAGAATAAATTCACCGCTACGCTGTGGTGATTTGTAGCGGAGAATAAATTCACCGCTACGCTGTGGTGTATTTTTAGTGTAGGATTAATTCTCCACTACCTCTGGTGCGGGTTATATCTTTATGGTATTTATTTTTAGTAAGGCTTGATAAAGCAAAGTCTTTATCCTTTAATATCTCGCGAGCGGTTTTTCCTTTGGCATCTTTTAAATCAATATTTGGGTTAAAACTTAATAATAGTTTGACCATTTCCTTATTGTCAGCTCTTAAGGCGATGTGCAAAGCGGTGTTATTGAACTGATCTGTGGCGTTTATGTTTGTGGATTTTTCTAGAAGTACCCTTGCTGTTTTTAGATCGTTTCTGATGGTTGAACAAATAAGGGGTGTTATTCCAAAAACATCGGGCTGGTTGATGTTTGCACCTAAATCTATTAGTTTTTTAGCACTATCAATATTGTCCATTTCTATAGCATGAATAAGTGGAGTTCTAAGCTGTGAACTGATATCGTTGATGTTTGCATTATAGTTTTTTTCTAAAAAAATAATCATATTTGTGTTACCGCTTTCGGCGGCAATTATCATAGGAGATTTTCCATAATAATCAAGCGTTTTAATTGATGCGTTTGCATTTATAAGTTCTAGTACGGCTTTATGGTTTTTGTTAAGAATTGCATTTAAAAATGCGTCCCTGCCTAGATTATCGCGCGGGGTTGTTTTGGCGCCATGTTGTAAAAGCTTTTTTGTAACATTCAAATTATTGTTTTTTATAGCGTACATAAGAGGTGTATATCCATCCTCATCTTGAATGTTAAGGTTTTTATCGCTTAGCGTTGTTTTTTCATCTAGGGTATTGTTTTTTACATCAAATAAAAAGTCCCTATTTTTTTTGTCTTGAAGGTTAAACTGTCTTTTGGAGATTTCTTTTCCAATGACTGTATTGCCCTTTAATAATGCGTATTCACGAGCTGTATGCCCATTGTTATCTTTTAAGTTAACGTCTGCTCCACGGTCTAAAAGAAGTTTTACATTGTCAAATCCACCCGCTTTTTCACATGCGTACATAAGTGGTGTTGAGCCATTTTTTGCTCTTTGATTTACATTTAAGCCCGCATTTACAAGTGACTCTATGATTTGCGTAGAGGTTGGTTTATTGTTTCTTTTTAGGTATTTGTCCCATTTCTTGTTCTGTGATATCACAACAAGAAAAAGGGGTGTAAATCCATTAACACTTTTGTTGTGAATATTTTCTTTTGCTTCGATATGTTTTTGACAAATATCAAACTCCCCAGTTATTATAGCGTTTTCTAATGGCGTAAAATCTTTTTTAATATCATTTTTTTTGTGCTGATTTGATAAGGTGTTTTCATAGTTTATTAAAACCTTTTTTGGATGATTTTCTATGTAGTTTGAGATTGGTTCTGACATTGTTTTGTCAAAAAAATTCATAAGCGGATTAAGGCAACTTTTTTGTAACTCGTTAGAATTTTTATTGGTGCTTTTAAAATGCAAGATAGCTTTTGGAAGGTCTGCTATTAATTCTTCTAGTTTTTGTTCCATAGTGTAGTAACCTTGTGAGAATTCAATTCGATTTAATATGGCATAGTTTACCCATGCTGAGAAAGGATCTGGCGGGGTGCTTTTTTGAATGCTTTGAAGGTCTATGTATGACTTAAATAGCATTGGCATATTTTTTTGAGATAATGAGCGCCTAACATTATGCATTGCTTCATGTATAAAAACCTTTGCGCCCTCTTGATATTTTTCGATATTTCCTAAAAGGAGCGCATTTTTTTCTATGTAATGCATACCGCGAGTCTTATTATGTTTTACGCGTGACGTCATTGAGTCTATATTTAGATTTGAGGTTGTGAAAATTTCGACCCCTCTGTTTTCATATCTTTTTTCGAGGCAAAAAAGACTTGCCATGGTAAGAACCTTCTTTACAAGAGGGTTGGAATTCTTATTTAAAAAATCCATCATATCATTTAGTGCGCTAAGTGTTCTGGGATTTTTGTTTTCTGTGTATATAGATGCTTTCAAGATGCTAGATATATCATTTTTTCTATTTTTTTCAAATTTAACATTCGGAAATGCTTTATAGTTTTCTATTATGCTTTCGTCTGCTCCATAAGATTTTAAAAGATTGTATATTTTTGTGTTGCCGTTAAACTTTGCTAAAACAATTGCACTTTTTTTATCGAGCGCCTTGTGATTTGGGTTTGCACCTATTTTAAGAAGCTCTTTAGCAATTTCTTGGTTATCATCTTTTTGAGAAGATGCGTACATAAGAGGTGTATAGCCGTATTGATCGGTTGCATTTATATTTGTTGTTGGGTTTTTGCGTAAAAAGTCTTTAAATTGCATTAAATTTTCTATTTTTTCATTTGCTAGAGTTTCTATTAAAAGCTCATTTTTTGTTTCTCCCCTGATACTTAAATCATTAATATTAGATAAAGTTTTCATAAAATCACCATCTCTTTTTTATTTTTTATTTGATTCTATCACGCCTAAAAAAATAAGTAAACTAAATTAAAAAACTAACCTGTCCCCCTTTTAAAACAATATCTGCGTAAAATTTTAATAGTGTAAGATTTGCTTGCTTTTTTTTTAAGCTCTATGTTAGAATAAGCTCAATTAAATAGCGATATTTTTAGGGAGGAATTTTTGATGTTTTTGACTATAACGGGTGAATTAGGAAGTGGTAAGTCTACAATAAGTAAGCTTATAGCGTCTAAGTATAACTTTGAGATATACTCTGCAGGAAAGATTCAACGTGAACTTGCTAAAGAAAAGAATATGTCGACATTAGAGTTTAATAACTATCTAAAGGATCATAAAAGTATCGATAACATGATTGATGATGCAGTAGTTGAAATTTCAAAAAAGAAGGCTGATAGCGATATTATTTTTGATTCTAGAATGGCGTGGCACTTTGTTGAAAATTCGTTCAAAATATATGTATTCATAGACATAGATGTTGCAACTAAGAGGGTTCTAGCAGACGAGAGGGGAAGTGTTGAAAAGTATTCAAGTTTTGAGGAGGCTAGGCAAGCTTTAATTGAAAGAAAAGAGTCTGAGAGTAAAAGATTTAATGAGATTTATGGTGTAAATACAATGTGTCCAACAAATTATAACCTAATTATAGATAGTACTTTTAATTCACCTGAGAAAATTGTAGAAAAGATCATGGAAAGAGCTATGTGTTTTAATTCTGAACAACAAAGAGAACATTTGTGTGAAGTTTTAATTTCCCCTAAATCTATTGTTCCAACTAAGAATATTGATAAGTTAGATAAGGAAAAATTAGAGAAGACAAAAATTCAGATGACAAGCAATAAGTGTGATGTCATAGAACCCATATTTGTTAAAAAGCAAGGGGGAGAATATTGCGTAAAGAGCGGGCACTATAAATTTGCTGCAGCACTACAACTTGAGCTTGACTTTGTAAATGTTGAGGTAGAGTATTAAGGGAGTGGGTTTTATGGATTTAGGATATATAAGAGGATTAGTAAAAGATAAATTAATAGATGTTTTGGCAAAGGATTGTAGAATTTATTATGCTCCAGTTGGAGTTTCGAATAGACATATTCATTTGAGTGATGAGCATTTAAAGGTGCTTTTTGGCAAAGAACACCGATTGACTTCCTTAAGAAATTTATCACAGCCAGATCAGTTTGTTTGCTCTGAAAAATTAACAGTAGTTGGGAAAAAGTCGAGAATTGAGGGAGTAAGGGTTTTAGGACCTACGAGAAGTAAAACGCAAGTTGAGGTGTCTGTAAGCGATTGTTTTTCGTTAGGGATAGAGCCTGTGGTTCGTATGTCAGGAGTTCTAGAAAAAACACCTGGAATAACTCTTATTGGGCCTAAAGGACGATTGGATATAAAAGATGGTGTAATTGTCAGCAAAAGGCATTTGCATATGTCTAAGCAGGAGGCTATAGATTTTGGTTTGAGTGATGGGGACAAGATTAGAGTTAGAAAAAGCGGTATGCGAGAAATGGTTCTTGAAGACGTAATAGTTAGAGCTGGGGATGGTCATAAATTAGAGCTACACCTAGATACTGATGAGGCAAATGCAGGTTGTATAAAAACAGGCGATTTACTAAAAATTGAAAATCTCAATAAAGAGGGAAATTTTAATAAAGATGAGAATCGTAATATAGATACAAATCTTACATATTTGACTGATGGTAAATTTGAAGATTGCATTGATACAAAAAAAGTTCAAGAAGAAATAGAAAACACTTTGACAATGCATGAAAAAAAGCAAGAAGAGGGATGCGAAAAAAAGAATAGTAAAAATAGACTGTTTTTAGAGACGGACATAGATGATTTATACAGGGCTGGAACTAGAAATATTACGAGGGATAAGGATACAATATTGACTCCGTTGGCAATTGATAGAGCAAGA
>CAZTHU010000056.1:0-9429 GCA_964613575.1 uncultured Eubacteriales bacterium
CTTACGGATGTATTGCGATGTAACGTATAAATGTACGTGATTTCGTTTTGCTATCTATACCTGTGTGAACAGTAACAAGTTGAAAAATATTTTTAGAAATTTTTCAGCGTATGTATTGACAATAGTTTTGATTTGCTGTATTATTAGACTCGTTCCGATATTAATTGGAACTTAAGTTTGGAGAGGTGGTCGAGTTTGGTTTAAGGCACCGGTCTTGAAAACCGGCGTACGTGTGAGCGTGCCGTGAGTTCGAATCTCACCCTCTCCGCTCCCTAGCTTAATAGAGGTTGAATAGTATTCACCTCTAGAAGGAGAAGTACCCAAGTAGGTTGAAGGGGACGGTTTGCTAAACCGTTAGGCCGGGTGACTGGTGCGAGGGTTCGAATCCCTCCTTCTCCGTAGAGTGAATCAGTTTCGTAAGGAGCTGATTTTTTTATGTTTTAATATTTTCGGATAGGGGTGAGGCGGTGGAATTTGCAAGTATGCTAAAGAGTAAATATGGTATAGATTTAAGTAAGGAGCAAGAAATGGCAATAGAAAGTATTGATGGTCCTTGTCTGCTTTTGGCTGTGCCAGGTTCTGGTAAGACTACGGTCATTGTTTCAAGATGTTTTAATATGATTTTAAACCATAGTATTTCCCCAGATAAAATATTGACTATTACATTTAGCAAGTCATCAGCGTTAGATATGGCAAAAAGATTTAGCAAAGTTTTTGGAAAAGAGATAGGTTTAGATCTTAAGTTTTCAACAATACACAGTTTTTGTTATGATGTTGTGGACAGATATGTCAAAATGAATAATCGCAAGTTTCCTAAGTTATTGCAAGATGATGCTAAGAGAGTGGAAAGGAAAACTTTACTTAGAAATATTTATGAAAGCTTAAACAATGAAGATATAAATGATGATAGAATAGAGAGGCTAAGTAATCAGATAAGTTTTGTGAAAAACATGCTACTTACAAATGAGCAGATTGAAGGCTTTGAAACTGGTTTTTTTAATTTTCCTAAAATTTTTGAAGCTTATGAGGACTATAAATGTAGAGAAAAATGCATAGATTATGATGATCTGTTAACGGGGACATATAGACTGTTTTTAATTAATCAGGAGATATTAGATTATTTTAGAAAAAAATATCATTATATAAACGTGGATGAATCACAGGATACTTCATTAGTTCAGCATGAAATTATAAGGTTATTAGTAAAGCCAAGAGATAATTTGTTTATGGTGGGGGATGAAGACCAGAGCATATATGGATTTAGAGCAGCTTCTCCTAAATGCATGTTAAGCTTTGATACGATGTATGACAATTCTAAAAGGTTGTTTATGCAAAAAAACTTTAGGTCTACAAAAACGATAGTGTCATTTGCTAATGGCTTTATAAAAAATAATGAGCAAAGATTTGAAAAGCAGATGTTTACGGATAATGAAAAGGGAGAGGCCGTTTGTTTTAAAACCCTTAAAAATAGGCAGGATGTATTTGTTTATTTAGCTGATAAACTTAGCAAGATTAATGATTTATCCAGTTATGCTATAATTTACAGAAATAATGTTTCGCTTATTTCTATGATAAATCTTTTAGAAGAAAAAAAGGTGCCTTTTTATACAAGAGAATCAAAGAATAAGTTTTTTGAACATGTTGTGTTAAAGGATGTTCAAAGCTATATAAGCTTTTCAAATGATTTTCATGATGTAGAATCATTTGAAAGAATCTATAAGATATTAAGTGGTTTTTTTACTAAAAACTTGTTTAAAGAAATAGCCAAAAAAGTTACGCCTGATTTAGATGTTTTTGAGGTTGTGCGATTAGAAAAAAGCTTTAGCAAGAAAACTAAAGATATTATGGAAGATTTGCGTGAGGATTTTATTAAGTTTAGAAAATTAAAACCTAAAGATATTTTTGCATTCATACAAAATGAGTTGAGATATGAAAAATATATTGATAGGATTACATTAAGAAGTATATATTATAAGAGAAATATAGATGTTTTTTTTGATACTTTAAGGGCTATTAGCTTAAAGACAAGTTCTTTTGAGGAGTATTTAGATAGGTTGAACCTATTAGAAAATTTAATTGAATCTTCAACCAATAATAAAAATGAGAATGCAGTAACGCTTTGTACTGTTCATTCTTGTAAAGGGTTAGAGTTTGACAATGTTTATATTGTGGATTTAGCGGAAGGGATATTTCCTACCGTTAGTATAGACAGAAAAAATGCTACAAAAAAAAATCTTATGGACATAGAAGAAGAGTGTAGGCTTTTTTATGTGGCGATAACTAGGGCTAAAAAGTATTTAGAGCTATTAACATATAAGAGAGCAAATTTTAAGGTCTTTGAAAAATCCTCGTTTGTAAAAAGGTGGGGTTAGAGGGGAGAGGTTTTAATGATAGATGTTTGTCTTTTAGGAACTGGAGGAATGATGCCGTTAGATTATAGGTATCTTACGTCTTTACTTGTAAGAGTAAATGGGAAAATGATACTTATAGATTGTGGAGAGGGTACACAGATTCCTTTTAGAAAGGTTGGTTGGGGTGTTGCAAATCTTGAGGCGATTCTCTTTACACACTTTCATGCAGATCATATTGCAGGGCTTCCAGGGCTTTTATTAACACTGCAAAACGCTGGAAGAAAAGAACCGCTATTTTTAGTTGGTCCAAGTGGTCTAGAGAGTGTTGTTAAGTCTTTACTTGTTATCGCAAAAAATTTGACTTATGAGCTTGTTTTTGTAACTACTTCCTCTCATGAGTTTCCTATTAAATTAGGACAGCTAGATGTTGATTATTTGTATGTTGATCATAATGTAAGCTGTGTTGCATATAGTCTTAAATTAGATAGGGCTGGAAAGTTTGATGTTAAAAAGGCTAAAGAGAATAATGTTCCATTAAAGGCTTGGAATCTTCTTCAAAAAGGTGAAGAGGTAAGTGTTGATGGGAAAAAATTTACACCTGATATGGTACTAGGTAAAGAGCGTAAAGGTTTAAAGCTTTCGTATTGTACAGATACAAGACCAATTAAAGGAATAGAAGATTTTGTGGCAGGATCTGATCTTTTTGTTTGTGAAGGTATGTATGGTGATAATGAGCTTTTTGAAAAGGCATGTGACAAGAAGCATATGACATTTAGCGAGGCTGCGAATATTGCAAAGGATGCTTTTGTATCAGAACTTTGGCTAACACATTTTAGCCCTTCTATGAATTGCCCGTGGGAGTATTCTCATGTGGCTAAAAGCATCTTTAAAAACACAGTTGTAGCAAAGGATTTGATTAAAAAAACTTTGGTGTTCCCTGAGGAGGAGTAGTTATGAAGTGTGGAATAGGTCAAGATAGTCACAGATTTGATTTCGAAAACAAAGATAAGAAGCTTGTAATAGGTGGAGTAACGTTTGAAGGTGAGGTGGGTTTAAAGGGCAATAGTGATGCTGATGTGGTACTTCATGCTATTACAAACGCTATTTCTGGTGTTACTCTTGTAAATATCTTAGGAGATAAGGCTGATAGAATGTGTGAAAGCGGAATTACAGATAGTAGAGAATATCTTAAAGAGGCGTTAAAGCATTTAAATGGCCAAAAGGTTAGCCATGTATCCATTAGTATTGAGTGTAAAAGACCAAAAATACTACCTAAAGTTCAAGAACTAAGAGAGAGTATTTCTAAGGTCATGGGTATTAGCAGTTCTATGATTGGTATTACAGCAACAACTGGTGAAGGTTTGACAGCCTTTGGAAAAGGAGAGGGGATTCAGGCTTTTTGTATAGTTAGTGTAAGTTGACAAACATAAAATTTATTTTTATTGTACACAAAGTGCCTCTTCGCCTACAGAGGAGGGAGTCTTAGCGATGTAGAAATCGGATAAGATTATGTGGGGTCGATGTTGCTAAGTGGGGTTTTCATTATCATACTTTTAGCGTTAACATTTATAGATAAGATATTTAGAGCGGTTAGTCTTTCGACCTCTTCTGAGACAGCCTTTTGGACTTTAGCTAAAGTTGGCTTTAGAATGCAACCGTATACTAAAACGAGATCCATGTCTATTGATATTCCTTCTGGTTTGTTGTCTATTCTAAACCTAGATATTTTATGTATGTTTTGATTTTGAAGTGTTGTAACTTCAACAATTTGAAATATTGCATAATCGGAGATTGTATAGCGCCCCATGTATGAGAAGGTTGGTCTTACAACAGATTTTTCACCCATTAATTGATAGTGACCTTGCCCCTTGCTACGAAAAACCTGTAATGGATCTAGGAAAAAACCTGAAAAGTCTTTTTTTATGGCGAATGTGGGTACTGGTATTACATGTTTACCTTCGTTTTGACGTATTTTTTGTGCAAGCTTTATCTCTTCTTGGGTTGAGACATCTTCTATAAATATTTTTCGTTCAATAGTAGGAAGGGCTAATCTTTTAGCGATAAATTCAACCATTCCAACGGATGTTCCTAATATTAAAATACTGCTTGGTTTGTAATCTTGTATAGCTCTTTTTACGCTAAAACAGTGCTCTTCGTCTTTAAAAAGCGCACATTTTACTGAACCTATCTTTGTAGGCTCTCTTTTGGCGGATTTGCCTGCTATTATCTTGTTGCCGTCTGTCAATAGTCCGTCGTCGATAATATAATCAATATTATTGTTTTTTGCGATGTATGAGCTGCGATGGCTTTTTCCTGTTCCACTAGTTCCAATAAAAGCGATTATGCGCAAAAGTATGTCCCCCTTTTGGATTTGCCATGCTTTCTAAAATATAGTATAGCAGATTTTTAAGATTTTACAATATCCTTGTATTGAAAGCTTTGAAGTGGTAGTATTTTAGAGGGAGGATTTGATGATATGGAAAGTTATAATAGGTTTTCAGACTATTTAAAAAATAAATATGGAACAAAGGTGTATAAGATACCTGTGAATTTGCCTGTTAGTTGCCCTAATAGAGAAGATGGGCAAGGTGGGTGTGTTTTTTGTGGCGAGGAAGGAGCAGGCTTTGAGTTATTGTCTAAAGAGGTAGATGTGAAGGAGCAAATCTTTAAAAATATTGAATATATAAGGGGAAAATATAAAGCACAAAAATTCATTATATATTTTCAGAATTATTCTAATACTTATATAAAAAAAGAAAAATTAGAAAAAGTTTTAAGAGAAATACTATTACTAAAAGATGAGTACAATATAGTAGGAGTATATATTTCTACGCGTCCTGATTGTGTAAGTGATGATTATTTAAATATGATCAAACAAATCTTAGGGGATATTGAGGTGGTTGTAGAATTAGGTCTTCAAACTGTAAATTATAAAACACTTGAAAAGTTAAAGCGTGGTCATGATTTGGCACAATTTTTAGATGCTGTATTAAGGATTAAAAAGTTTGGGTTTAAGGTGTGTGCTCATGTTATCTTAGACCTGCCGTTTGATGAGGAAAAAGATGTTGTGCAAACAGCTAGGGTTTTGTCAGCGCTAAATGTAGAACAGGTAAAATGCCATTCGTTATATGTATTAAAAGGCACTGAGTTAGCCAAAATGTATGAAGAGGGTACATTATCCATGTTAGAAATGGAAGACTATGTGAAAAGAGCAATAAGTTTCTTGGAAAATCTATCGCCTAGTATTGTGGTTCAACGAATCATAGGAAGAGCCCCAAAGGAAAGAACTTGCTTTTGCAATTTCGGGGTTAGCTGGTGGAAGATTCATGATAAGATTATTTGTAGAATGAAAGAAAAGGGAACCTTTCAAGGAAGGCTGTGTGACTATTTAGATGGATGTGCAATTAAGGGGATCTAATAGTTCTTGTCATGTATTACATATGGTGGTATAATCGAGTGGAAGTTTTAAGGGGGGAGAAAATTTGGAAGAAAATAATCATGTAGTGGTTAATGAATTGGGTGAAATAAAGGTTTCGGAGGAAGTAGTTGGGATTATAGCAAGTACGGCTTCTGCGGATGTAGATGGTGTCGCTGGGATGAGTGGTGGTTTCGCGGGTGGTTTGGTTGAAATGTTGGGAAGAAAGAATCTTTCTAAAGGCGTTAAGGTTGAGGTTGGAGAAAAAGAGGCTGCCATAGATCTTTTCGTAGTTGTTGAGTATGGGTATAGGATACCGGAGGTCTGTTGGGAGGTTCAAGAGAAGGTAAAAAAGCATGTTGAGGATATGACAGGGTTAGATGTAATTGAGGTAAATGTTCATATACAAGGAGTTAGTGTTCAAAAAGCTCAAGCTGGAAAGATGCATATAGCAGATTTGCAGGATGCGAAGGTGCAGGTTGATGTTGAGTAATTACGAAAAATAAGGGATCAAAGTATGGCTTAAAAATTATGGTAGGTTAAGATGTAAAGGTGTTAGGTGAAAAAAATTTATAAGCTAGAAGTTTTAACAAAAGATAGGTTTAATAAAACTTGTAGCTTATGACTAAAGATATAGGAGTGATTATATGAACTTGGTGTTTAGAATTATGTTGGCGGTGTATGCTTTTTGTCTTACTATGGTGACACTTTTAGCTATGACAGTTACGCTTAGACCTGGGATGCTTATGTCTATTTCAGCTTATTTAAATGAAATGGTTCTAACCCAGCAAAATCCCAGAATTATTTTGTTTGTGATTGAGCTTATCTTTTTAGCACTTGGAGTAATGTTTTTATTATCGGGATTTAAGAGTGATAGAGAAAAAAGGGCAATTACAATAGTTAATGATGCAGGGGAGATTCGTATTTCGCTAAGTTCAATAGAGTCTATCGTTTTAAATGTTACAAAGAAAATGTCTGGTATAAAAGAGACAAAGTCGGTTATAAGAAAGCATGGAGATAATGTTTCTATTAGCGTTAAGCTTGTGCTTTTTTCTGATATAAATATACCTACTCTTTTAGAAGATGTTCAACAAAAGGTAAAAGGTGCAGTAGAGGATTTGACAGGTATACATGTTATTGGTGTTAGTGCATCGGTTGAAAATGTGTATACTGGTTATAGAGGCAGAGTTGAATAGTGTTGAGGAGGGGGAAAAGATGGAAGATAGATTCAAGGAGTTTTATAATAAAAATAAAGGTGCTGTTAATGGTGCTTTAGCGGGTCTTGTGATGTCCATAGTGCTACTTAAAATGGGGATATTGCAGACTATTTTTATTATACTTTGTGTTTTGATGGGGTATTTTATCGGGGAAAAACTATCTAAGGATAAGAATTATATTACTACGCTTTTAGATAGAATTTTGCCACCGGGGACATATAGATAGGGGTGTTATTTAAGATGAGTCGAAAAAAATCAAGGGATTGTGCAATGAAACTTTTGTTCCAGTTTGAGTTTCAAGAAGAGCAAAAGCAAGAGCAAATAACGAGTGTTAAGGAAGAACAAAACTGTACAGATGCTGATATGGACTATATTAACGATGTTGTAAATGGAGTAAATAACAATATCCAAGATTTAGACACAAAAATAGAAAAGCATGCTAAGGGCTGGAGTATATCTAGGATATCGAAGGTTGACTTGGCTATTTTAAGATTAGGCATCTATGAGATTGAGTTTAGAGGGGATATTCCATATAGTGTGAGCGTTAATGAGGCTGTTGAACTTGCCAAAAAGTATAGCTCGAAAGAGTCGGGTGCTTTTATAAATGGAATTTTAGCAAGTATTGCAAGTCAAATGGGAGTAGGGCGGTGAAAGGTGGTTTTTATGCAGGGGGTGGAAGCTAGAAATATTGTAAGTGTCGCAGATGTTAATAAATATATAAGGATTTTGATTAGTTCCGACGAGAAATTATCAGGGCTTTGGGTAAAGGGGGAACTTTCGAACTTTAAATTGCATTCATCAGGGCATATGTATTTTACTTTGAAAGATGAGAGTGCTCTGTTAAAGTGTGTTATGTTTAAAGGATTTGGAGGTAAACTAAAATTTAGACCAGAAAGTGGTATGAAGGTTGTAATAAAGGGGAATATATCGGTTTATGAAAGAGATGGTCAATATCAACTATACGCTGAGTATATGGAACCAGAGGGTATGGGGAGTCTTCATGTTGCTTTTGAACAGTTGAAAAAAGACCTTGGTGCTAAAGGGTATTTTGAAGAGGGAAGAAAAAAGAAGACTCCATTTATGCCAGATAGGATTTGTGTTTTAACATCGCCTACTGGGTCTGTAATTAGAGATATTTTAAATGTTTTAGAAAGAAGGTTTCCACAGGTTAATCTTTGTGTCTTACCTGTTCCAGTACAAGGCGTTAATGCTGCATCGAAGATAAAACGAGCAATAGAGCTTGCTAATGAAAAAATGATTGCGGATGTTTTAATTCTTGCAAGAGGTGGAGGTTCTTTAGAGGAGCTTTGGCCATTTAATGAGGTTGAGGTTGCAGATGGAATTTTTAATTCTCAAATACCTATTATTTCAGCGGTGGGGCATGAAACAGACTTTACTATATCAGACTTTGTAGCAGACCTAAGAGCACCTACGCCTTCAGCTGCTGCAGAACTTGTTATGCCAGAAAAATTAGCGTTAGAAAATAAAGTTATGAGTTTAAAGAACAACCTTTATAATGCCTTAGCAAACTTGACAAAGGTTAAAAAATCACATTTAGATGCTCTAGTAGGTAGGTCTGTTTTTAGACAGCCATTTAATATAATAGATAATCACAGGATAAGATTGGACAACTTAGTTAAGCTTATGATTACATATGAGGAAAATTATTTAAATCAAAAGGTAGCAAATTTAGCTCATATTAGTGGTAGATTAGATGCGCTTAGCCCCTTAGCTGTTCTTTCTAGAGGATATGGTGTAGTAAGGAGTAAGAGTGATGGAAGGCTTGTAAATACGGTTGATTCTGTAAGTGAGGGTGATAAGTTAGAGGTGAGAGTTAAGGATGGGGCGTTTTGTTGCGAAGTGGAAGAAAAGTGTTAGTAGATGTGGAACACAAAAGAACTGTTCCTCTGTGTTGTAGGTTAGATTTGATGGAAGGTGGTGAAGAGTTTGGGTAAAGAGATTACGTTTGAAAAAGCTTTAGAGGACTTAGAAAATATAGTTTTAAAGCTAGAAAAAGGAGAACTGGCTCTTGATGACTCAATGGATCTTTTTAAAAAGGGTGTTGAACTCACAAAGTTTTGTAATCAAAAATTAGACAGTGCGCAAAAAAAGATTAGTATTTTGCTAGAGGATGAAGATGGAGAGCTAAAAGAAGAAGCATTTTAGATGTATGCAAGTTTTTTTTATTATAATTTTACTATAAAAGTATAGGAGTGTTAAGATGGATAAAGTTTTATATGAAAAATATTTAGGGCTTGTAAATGAAGGACTAGAAGAGTTTTTGCCAGAGAATAATACTCAAAGAAAGACGCTTTTTGATGCGATGCGATATAGTTTGTTAGCTGGTGGTAAAAGGATTAGACCAGTTCTTCTTTTAGCGGTTTGTGATATGTTTGGGTATGATTTAAAAAAAGCACTTCCGTTTGCCGTTTCGATTGAAATGATT
>CAZTHU010000057.1:0-9400 GCA_964613575.1 uncultured Eubacteriales bacterium
TACAACAAGTACTTTACAGCAAGAATCACATAGAAAATTGGGGTTTGCAACTAAAAAGACAATGATGGTTGCACAACAGCTCTATGAGGGTGTTGATGTAAAGGGGAAGGGTACTACGGGTCTTGTGACATATATTAGAACAGACTCAACCCGTATTTCTGATGAAGCATGTGGAACTGTTAGGGATTATATTCAAGAGGTGTTTGGTGAAAAATATCTTAACCCTGACGTGAGAGTATATAAAAATAAATCGGCATCGCAAGATGCACATGAGGCTATAAGACCGTCCTATCCTGATTTAGATCCAGAGAGCATAAAAGATTCACTTAGTAGGGAGCAGTACAAATTATATAAGTTAATTTGGTCGAGGTTTGTGGCAAGTCAGATGAAAAATGCGGTTTACGATACGGTAAATGTTGAGCTTGAGGTGAAAGACTTTGTGTTTAAAGCGACGGGTTCAAAAATTAAGTTTGATGGATTCTTGACAGCGTATTCGATAGAAAAAGAGGGTAAAGAGGAAGATAAGGAGGACACAAATCTTAATTTACCTGACTTAGAGAAGGGCGACAGGCTAAAGTGCGATAAATTAGATCCTAAGCAGCACTTTACACAACCACCACCTAGATTTACTGAGGCATCCTTGGTTAAAATTCTTGAAGAAAATGGTGTCGGAAGACCGAGTACTTATGCACCAACAATAAATACGATTTTGATAAGGGGTTATGTTGAGAAAAAGCAAAAGGTACTTTATCCTACAGAGCTTGGGAAGATAGTTGACAAGATAATGAAGGATCATTTTAAGGATATTGTGGATATGGCCTTTACAGCACAAATGGAAAAGGATCTAGACAGTGTAGAAGAAGGGCAAAAACAGTGGGTTCAAATTATAAGAGATTTCTATGGTGATTTTAAGGGCGTATTAGAAGAGGCAGAGGTAAATATTGAAGAGATTCAGATAAAGGATCAAGAAGCTGGGATTATTTGCGAAAAGTGCGGGCGGATGATGGTTTATAAGCTTGGCAGAAAAGGAAAGAAGTTTATTGCTTGCCCTGGTTTTCCAGAGTGTAGGAATGCAATTCCTATTATGGAGCATGCGCATGCTAAGTGTCCTAAATGTGATGGGGATTTGTATTTTAAAGATAGCAAGAAGGGTAGGAAATTTCTTGGGTGTGGTAGTTATCCGGATTGTGACTTTATGAGTTGGGATAAGCCTGCCGGAAAGGATTGTCCTGTTTGTGGTAAGGCGCTTCTTGTTAAGACGAAGGCAAAACAGGACGTTGAGTATTGTGGAAACGAAGCTTGCGAGTATGGGAAGGAAGAAAAGCAGAAGGATGCTAAAGACAAAAATGCTAAAGACAAAAATGCTAAAGACAAAAATGAGGATAATAAAAAGGGGCAAGCGAAGAATAAAACTGGGGCAAAGAAGGCTACTAAAACTAAAGCTAAGCCTAAAACGAAAACTAAATCTAAATCAAAGGCTAGCAAAAAGTAGAGATAATAAGGGTGGAATGAGTAGGTTGATTGAATTTGTGGAAGGGGGAGGAATATTTTGGTTAGTGTTATTGGAGCTGGGCTTGCTGGATGTGAGGCGGCGTGGCAAATTTCAAAACAAGGAATAAATGTAAGGCTTTTTGAGATGAAACCAATAGAATTTACGCCAGCGCATAAAATTGATAGCTTGGCTGAATTAGTGTGTAGTAATTCTCTTAGATCTAATCAGATAGAGAATGCAGTTGGGCTTTTAAAAGAAGAAATGAGAATGCTAGATTCTTTAATTATAAAAACAGCTGATGAGACTAAAGTGCCTGCAGGTGGAGCTTTAGCTGTAGATAGGGAGAAATTCTCTGAGATTATAACCTCTAGAATAGAGCAAAATGAGCTTATAGAGGTAGTAAGAGGAAGGGTTATTGAACGATTACCTGATGAAGGTGTTGTTATAATAGCCACAGGACCTCTTACTCAAGGTGGATTAAATGAGGAAATAAAAAATCTTGTTGGAAGTGAATACTTACATTTTTTTGATGCATCAGCACCTATTGTTTCATTCGACTCAATAGATATGACAAAGGCTTACAAGGCTTCGAGGTATGGAAAAGGTAATGATGATTATATTAATTGTCCGTTAGAAAAAGAAGAATATGAGGAGTTTGTTAGTCATCTCATAAAAGCACAGGCGGTGAGTTTGAAAGAGTTTGAAGATAGGAAAGTTTTTGAGGGATGCATGCCTGTTGAGGTTATGGCAAAAAGAGGGGTCGATACGTTAAGGTTTGGTCCGCTAAAACCCGTAGGGCTTGTTAATCCTCATACAGGAAAAGAGCCATATGCGGTTGTTCAGTTAAGACAAGATAATAAAGAGGGGTCTTTGTTTAACTTGGTTGGCTTTCAGACTCATTTAAAATGGCCGGAGCAAAAACGAGTATTTAGTAAAATACCAGGATTAGAAAATGCTAAGTTTCAAAGATATGGTGTTATGCATAGAAATACATTTATAAATTCGCCTAATATCTTAGATGATTGCTATAGATTAATAAAGGATAATAATATTTATTTTGCAGGTCAAATAACGGGTGTGGAAGGTTATGTTGAATCTGCATCGTCTGGTTTTGTAGCAGGTCTTAATGCAGCGTTAGCTGTTAAGGGTTTAAAGAGCATAAATTTCCCAAGTAGTACTGCAATAGGTGCACTTTCTTGCTATATTAGCGATACTAGTATTTCTAATTTTCAACCAATGAATGTAAATTTTGGGATACTAGATAAGTTAGATGAAAAAATACGTAATAAAAAGCAAAAGAATGAGAAAATTGCAAAAAGGGCTTTGGAAGTAATTGGAAAGTTAGGGAGGGATTATTTTTAAAAAACTATAAAGGACATTAGCCTTTTATGTCGAAATACATAGCAGAGGGTAGTGTTAAGGTATTTTAAAATTTAAATTTTTAAGTTTGAAAGTTGAGGTGATATTTATGCTAGTTTCTAATATGTTTAACACTGGGCTACTGGAAAAGTCTTTAGATGCAGCGGTTCTAAGAAATGAGGCTATAAATCAAAATATTGCTAATGTTGACACTCCCGATTATAAGCGAAAGGATGTAAACTTTGAGCAGGCGCTTGCGGATGCAAGGGCTGGGGGAGTGAGAGGCAATAAGACGCATTCTAGCCATATGCCAGTTGGGGATGTTGATTTAGCAACAGTTGAACCTAGAATGATGGAGGATAATAAGTGGGGAGTGGTAAGGCAAGATGAAAATGAGGTGGATGTAAATGTTGAAATGGCAAACTTAGCAAAGAATACTATACGGTATAATGCTTTGATTCAGCGAATAAATACTTCACTTTCTAATGTTAGAAGTGTTATTAATGATGGAAGATGATTTTAGCAAGTAGTTAATTAAGTGAGTTGTAATTCGACGAATAATCCAAGGAGGTGTATTTATGAGTTATTTTAGAACTATGGACATAAGTGCTTCAGGACTTACAGCGCAGACTTTGAGGACTGAAACGATATCTCAAAACATAGCAAATAGTCAAACGACACGTACTGAGGATGGTGAGCCTTATAGAAGAAAGATGACTATCCTTGAAGAAAGAGAAGGTGTAGGAGGATTTGCAGGGGAATTACAAACTGCTTTTAATAATTTAAAAGGCGATGGTGGAGTAAGAGTTGCTAGCGTTGTGGAGGATGAGTCTCCATTTAGAAGAGAATATGATCCTGAGCATCCTGATGCCATTCAAGAGGGTGAAGATGCCGGATATGTTTTATACCCTAATGTTGAGCCTGTTAGAGAGATGGTGAATTTGATATCGGCGACGCGATCTTATGAGGCGAATGTTACTGGGCTTGATGCTACAAAAGAAATGGCAATGAAAGCACTTGAAATTGGTAGATAGTTTTGATAAAATGTTTTAGTAGAATGGGGGTTAATCCATGAATATAGGTGCTGTTGGGAATTTAACAGGTAATCAGGTAGATATGGCAGTAGGTGAGAATACTGTTGTAAAGAACGATGGAGTGGGGAAATTTCAAGATATGTTCAAAAATGCTTTGGATGAGGTTAACGATATGCAGATACAGTCGGATAAACTTACGGATGATTTTGCCTCTGGCAAAACAGATGACATTCATAATGTTATGATAACGGCTGAAAAGGCAAATATTGGTTTGCAGTTTGCATTACAGGTAAGAAATAAGGCGTTGGATGCGTATAATGAAATCATGCGGATGCAGTTCTAAGAAAAATGGGAGGTGACAAGATGCCAGAAATGCTGGAGAAATTAAAAGAGCGTTTTTTTGATTTCTGGAATAAGCTAGATAAAAATCAAAAATCAAGGCTTGTAATTTCAACGCTTGTTTTTCTGGTGGCTATTATTGGGGTTGTGTCTTTTTCAGTAAGAAAAGACTATGTTCCAGTATTTACCGTATCTAACCCAAGGGATATGCCTGAGATTGAAATGGCGCTAAACGATAGAGGGATTTCTTTTGAGCATGGTGATCATTCTACGATACTTGTTGACAAGGCAGATACGAATGAGGCTGAGTTTGTTATTTCGGCAATCCCTAATTTATCTTCAACTGTATCTATAGAGGATACTTGGAACAGGATTAATATGAGTTCCACAGAAAGTGATAAGAAGCATTTATGGGAGGATTTCAAGCGGAATAACTTAATAGCAAAACTAAAGATGTTTGACAATGTTGCGGATGCAGATGTTGATTTAAGTATCCCAGAACAGAAAATGATATTTTCTAATCAACCACAACAAGAGCCTACAGCTTTTGTTAGAATTACGCCAACAGGAGAGATAAGTAGAGAACAGGTTCAAGGTGTTGCTAGCGTTGTGGCATCATCTATAGGTGGAATGGATCCGCAAGATGTAACCGTAGTTGACAATAATCTTAATCCTTTAAACAATATGTCATCTGATACTATGATGGGTGCAGTTAGTAATCATTATGATATGAGACAAAGGATAAAGCAGGAGATGGAAAATGATGTAAGGAATCTATATAGAGGTGATTTTGAAAACTTCGATTATATAAATGTTGTAGCAAATCCTGTGTTGGATTTTGATAAAGAGTCTCAAGTATCAAATGAGGTAAAGCCTCCTACAGATATGGAAGAGGCAATTGTTAGCCAAAGTAATTTGCAGGAGAGAATAATGAATAACGCTCCTGGGGGACCGGATGGAGTAGATGGAAATCCACCTCAATTTAATATAGAGGGAGATGACGAGGATTCTGAATATGAAAAGACTAGTACGACTACAAATTATGATTATACAAGGGTTAACTCAACTTGGGAAAAAGCTTTAGGCTCCATAGATTATGATAGCTCATCATTAACGGTTGCACTTTGGTATGGCGATAGGGTGGAGGATGATGAAGGTCTTACAGATGATTTTATTAATGCATTGCGCGATGATGTTAGTAATGCTACAGGCATTCCTGCTCCTAGAATTTCAATAAATACATACCAATTGGCAGCAGAACCTGTGATAGACCCTGTTAGGACAGAGATAGTAAGAGAATTTATAGATGATTACGGATTATTTATAGCAGTTATATTAATGCTCATAGTATTTATGATAGCAGTTCCGAAGAAAGTAAGAGAAAGTCAACCAGAGCTTGCTTTAGCTGATGGATTTGATGAGAGTGTTGGAGAAGACTATGAAGAGGTTGATCTGGCAGCTCAAGATGGTAAATCAGAGCCTCTCAGGCAGATAGAAAATTTTGTACAGGAAAAGCCGGATGCGGTTGTACAGCTTTTAAGAAATTGGTTACAGGATGATGAATATGATTAGTTTGAGGTGATTTTGTAAATGGATAAAAGTGGTGTTAAGGCAGATCTTAACGGTAAGCAAAAAGCAGCGGTATTGCTTGTTGCTTTAGGGCCAGAGTGTTCGTCAAAAATATTTAAACACTTGAAGGAAGAGGAGATAGAAGAATTGACCCTTGAGGTAGCTAATTTAAGCTCGCTTTCTTCTGAGACCAAGAATCTTGTTTTAGATGAGTTTTTTGAGATTTGTTTGGCACAACAGTATGTCCAAGAGGGAGGGATTGGCTATGCAAAGCAGATCCTAGAGTCGGCTTTAGGAGCGGACAAGGCTATGAATGTTTTAAATAAGCTTACGGTTTCTTTGCAGGTAAAGCCCTTTGATTTTGTTAGAAAGGCTGATCCATCACAAATACTAAATTTTATTCAAAGTGAGCATCCTCAGACGATAGCGCTTATCTTATCTTACCTTAAACCTATGCAGTCGGCAGCTGTAATAGCTGGACTTTCGCAAGAAATGCAAGCAGAGGTGACTAAAAGAATTGCTAAGATGGATAGAACCTCCCCTGAGGTTATAAAGCAGGTGGAAAAAGTTTTATCTAAGAAACTATCCTCGCTTGTAAATCAAGATTATACGGAGGTTGGGGGTATAGGAAGTATTGTTGAAATTTTAAATAATGTTGACAGGGGAACAGAGAAGTATATTATGGAAACACTGGAAGTAGAAGATACTGATTTAGTTGAAGAAATCAAAAAACGTATGTTTGTATTTGAAGATATACTTCTTCTTGACGATCGTTCTGTACAAAGATTTTTGCGTGAGGTTGATGGCAAAGCATTAGGGCTTGCACTTAAGATGTCTAGTGATGAATTAAAAGATCATATATTTAAGAATATGTCAAAGAGAATGGCGGAGATGATAAAAGAGGATATGGAATTTGCAGGCCCAGCCAGGATAAAAGAGGTAGAGGATTCACAGCAGGGCATTGTTAATGCAATTAGAAAGTTAGAAGAGGCTGGAGAAATTATTATATCAAGAGGTGGAGGAGACGAATTAATTGTCTAAGCGTATTTTTAAAAGTGGACAAGTTAATATGCTAGAGCCATTTAGAATAGTTCAATTTGAAGACTCTTTAGATGAAGAAGAGAATGAAAATTGTGATGAAAATCTTGAGGTAGAGCCTAATACTGATGACGGCAATGAGGGGTTGGACAAAGAGCTAGAGGAAGAAAATGGTAAAGCTAAGACGCAAGAAGATATGCATGAGGAAACCCAAGAGGAAAAGTCAAAGACTATGTCAGAGGAGATAATCGATAAAGCGTGGGAAGATTCAAAAAAAATTATTGAGGATGCTAATTTAGAGGCTATTAATATTTTGAAAGAGGCGGAAAAGAAGGCTCAACAAATAAAGGATGAAGCAAAAAAACAGGGGCGTAAGGAAGGCGAGAAAGAGTATTATGATCTTATAAATAAGGCAAAAAAACAGCTAGAGAAAAACAAAGAAGAATATAAAAAGCTTATGATGAAATCAAAAAATGACATTGTTAAGCTGTCATTAGCTGTAGCTAAAAAGGTTGTTTCTCAAGAAATAGCGACAAATCCTGATGTAATAGTATCTCTTGCGAAGGATGCTTTAAAGCGTACATTCCAAAAAGAAGGAATTGTAATAAAGGTATCACCTGAAAACAGTGATATATTAAAAGAAAATTTATTTAAAATAGCAGAAGCTGATTTAGATAAGACGGATGTAAAGGTTCAAGAGAGTACTGTATTAAAAAAAGGAGATCTACTTGTACAAACTGATTTTGGCGTTGTGGATGGAAGTGCTAGTAAGAAGATTTCAAATGTAGAGAAGTCATTGGAAGCTACGGAGGGTGATGAAAAGGCGGATGGGAATTTATGAGCATTGATTTAGCAGATATTTATGAGAAACTAGATGAGTTAGAAATTATAGAATACACGGGTAAGGTTACGAAGATTGTAGGGCTTACCATAGAGGCTACAGGCCCTGAGGTGAATATAGGTGATTTATGTTTTATAGAGGGTTCAAAATCAATAGTACCTGCTGAAGTTGTTGGATTTAGGGATGGTGCTGTTCTTTTTATGCCACTGGGAGGGATGGATGGAATTGGGCCTGGTAATATTGTTAAGTCTGTGGGTCAGACTCTTAGTGTAGGTGTTGGGGAGAACATGGTTGGAAGAGTTTTAGATGGACTGGGAAGACCTATGGACTCTTTGGGGGAGTTTGAAACAAAACAGAGATATCCTGTTATAAATCAAGCTCCATCGCCCCTTACAAGGGATCGTATAAGTGAACCACTAGGTTTAGGTGTAAAAGTGCTAGATGGACTTTTGACCGTTGGAAAGGGACAAAGAGTTGGTATATTTGCTGGAAGCGGAGTTGGAAAAAGTACGCTAATGGGTATGATTGCACGCAATACAACTGCACAGGTTAATGTAATAGCGCTTATTGGGGAGCGGGGAAGAGAGGTTAGGGAATTTATTGAAAGGGATTTGGGGAAAGAGGGATTAAAAAGATCGGTTGTAGTGGTTGCAACTTCTGAACAGCCAGCTATGGTGCGTCTTAAAGGCGCTTTTGTAGCAACTGCAATTGCAGAATTTTTTAGAGATAAAGGAAAAGATGTATTGCTATTTATGGATTCGCTTACAAGATTTGCAATGGCACAAAGGGAGATCGGGCTTGCTGCGGGAGAACCTCCTGTCTCTAGAGGGTATACGCCCTCTGTTTTTGCTCTCTTGCCAGGTCTTTTAGAAAGAGCAGGCAATTCAGATAAGGGATCTATTACAGCGCTATATACTGTTTTGGTAGATGGGGATGATTTGACAGAGCCTGTGACTGATGCTGCAAGAGGTACATTAGACGGTCATATTGTATTATCAAGGGATTTGGCTAATAAAAGTCAGTATCCAGCAGTCGACGTTTTAGCTAGTGTTAGTCGCCTTATGAATGAGATTGTGACGGATGAGCAAAAAAAGGCTGCAGTAAATTTCAGACGAATTTTAGCGACATATAGAGAATCGGAGGATTTGATAAACATAGGAGCTTACAATAAGGGTAGTAATAAAGAGATAGATGGTGCGATAAAAATGGTAGCAAAAATAAAGGAATTTATTAATCAAGAAGTGACAGAAGTTTTTACTTTTGAGCAGACGGCTAAGATGTTAGAGGAGGTTTTTGGTTAAATTGTTGTAAAAAGTGGAGGGCGATTTTTTGCGTAAATGTATATTGATGAGTTTTTTTAGTTTATTGATTGTAATATTTGCCCTTTTTAGTATGCAATATAGCGTTAATGCATGCATGATTTGTGATGATGAAATTGATTCTTTTGAATGGTTTTTTTATGGAGATGATTCTTTTGGAAAGCTTTATGAGGATGAAGGCTATGAGAGAAGAATTTTTATGGATGAGTTTTTTAACATAGTATATGAAGAGTATAGTGTGGATCTGCTAGAAGTGGAGCGGTTATTAAAACTGAAGGAAGAACATGATTTTGTTTTTGGAAGTAATAATTATTGGTTTAATATTCCTATTAAAGATGTATTGGATTATTTTGATAGTTTAAATATTAGTGATGAAGATAAAGTGTTAAAATTACAGCTAAATAGTATA
>CAZTHU010000058.1:0-9249 GCA_964613575.1 uncultured Eubacteriales bacterium
CAACGCTCTTTTTTAGATGTTTATGTAGTTTTAATTATTTGTTTTATGGTATTTTATATATTGGGAAAAATTGCGAAAGAAAACTATACAGATATAATAAATCAATATTTGAATAAAAAAGATCAAGATAAATTAAAAGAAAAAGAAGGAAATAGTAATGCTGTGGAGAATAAAGTAATAGAGGGACAAGGAAATAAGTAAACAGAAGAGCAGGAAAATAAGAATTCAGAGAAGTGTTAAGGCGTTATGAAATAAAAATAAGAAAGCAATGGGGGATCTAGATGACATCTGTTAAAATATCTCAGTTTGATTTGTGGCAAGAGTATAAAACCACAAAAGACCCTTCTATTAGGGAAAAGATAATTCTAGAATATTCGCACTTGGTAAAATATGTAGCGGGGCGTTTGAGCATATATTTTGGCTCTAACGTTGATTATGATGACCTTGTTGGCTTTGGAATTTTTGGACTTATTGATGCGATAGATAAGTTTGATTTAAATAAGGGTGTTAAGTTTGAGACTTATGCTTCTCTTAGAATAAGAGGCTCAATTATCGATAGTATAAGAGAGATGGATTGGGTGCCAAGATCATTAAGGCAAAAAAATAAAGAATTAGAGAGGGTTTATACGGAGCTTGAAAATCAGTTAGGCCATTCTGCATCTGATAAACAAGTGGCTGAGAGCCTTGGAATATCAATGCAAGAATTCTATAAATTGATAAACGACGTAAGTATATCTTCTATGGTTTCTTTAGAGGATTTTTTAGAACAAAACTTTGAGATAGGAATAGAATATAGAAATGCAAATAAAGATGAACGTCCTGAAAGCTATACAGAATTATCGGAAATGAAAGAAATCTTAATAAAAGCCATTTCTAAGCTTCCAGAAAAAGAAAAGAATGTTGTTTCATTATATTATTTTAATGAATTAACATTAAAAGAGATAAGCGTTATAATGAAGGTATCAGAGTCTCGGATATCACAATTACATACAA
This sequence comes from uncultured Eubacteriales bacterium, assembly GCA_964613575.1. GTDB lineage: Bacteria > Bacillota > Clostridia > CAZTHU01 > CAZTHU01 > CAZTHU01. The sequence continues at coordinate 994 of CAZTHU010000058.1, forward strand.
AGGCTATATTACGTATGAGAGGAAAGCTTGCTAGACATAAGGAGATTTTAAAGGATTGATAAATATAATTTACTTAGCGTTTATTTGAAAGGATAAGGTGGCGTATTATGATGAATATAACACCAAAAACTAATAAGATAAGCGACGAATCTGATCACTATATGCAGCTTTTAGAAGGTATATTTGATGAGGATGAATCTTTTAGTGAACAAGAACTTGGCGAGGTTAATGAATCGCTTGCTTTAGAGTCGGATATTGAGGTGGAATCAGAGTCATATGAACCTGAATCAGAGTCAGGAAATGAGCTAGAGTCAGAAAACGAGGAAGATTTGGTAAGCGAAGAGAGCGAATTTGATAATAAAAAGGATGCAAGGATTTCTTTAGAAGTAAGCTCCGATAAACTTAGTGCATATGTTAAAATAACGCCACCTGATGGGGGGAAGGCTATTACTGCCAAGGATATTTACAATTTGTTGAATGAGAAAAATATAACATATGGTGTGGATTCTGAAAAAATTGAAGAATTAGAAAATAGCCCTATTTATGAAGAGGCGATTTTGATTGCTAAGGGTGAAGATGCACAAAATGGTAAAAATGGCGAGTTAACTCTAAATTTCAACATAAAAGGCAGGAGGAAGCCAAAAGTTTTAGAGGGTGGAGGTGTTGATTATAAAGATTTGAATTATATAGAGTCGGTAAAAGAGGGAGATGTTTTATGTACAGTTACGTTACCTGTTGCTGGGGTAAGTGGAAAAGATGTTTATGGTAATGAAATAAAGGCAGTAGATGGGAAACCTGCGGCGCTTCCAAAGGGTAAGAATGCGGAGATTAGTGAAGACGGACTAAGTTTAATTGCTTGTAATGATGGTTGTGTAGAGTATATATCGGGTAAAGTAAGTGTTTATAAGCAACTAGATATACCAGATAGTATTGATGCATCAACAGGAAATATTAAGTTCTCTGGAAATGTATATATTAAAGGTGATGTTTTGACAGGCTATAAGGTTGAGTCGGAAGGTTCTATTTTTGTCGATGGAATTGTTGAGGCTGCAACTCTTGAGGCTGGAGTTGATGTATTGTTAAAAAAAGGTGTTGCAGGTTCTGGAAAAGCTGATATTAAGGCGGGTAAAAATGTTATTTCTAAATATATAGAAAACGCAACTGTGCATGCAAAAAAGAATATCCAAGCAGAAGCTATTATGCATAGTAGGATAAAAGCAGGGAAAAGGATTGAATTAATAGGTAAAAAAGCTCTTTTAGTTGGAGGTCAAATTGGAGCGGGTGAGGAAGTTATAGCAGGTGTTATAGGTTCGGATATGGGGACTAGTACCCAGGTAAATGTGGGGTTAGACCCAGAAGTTAGAGAAAGATATTTTGAGATAAATGATATTATAACAAAGAAGGAAGAAAATTTAGAAAGTTTAAATAAAGCAGTGACTACTTTAAATAAATTAAAACAGATGGGAAAGGCAGACAAAGACAAGATAGAACGTCTAAAAAAAATTCTAGAAGCTATTGGAACCCTAAAACAAGAAGTTGAGGTATTAAAAGAGGAATATGAAGATATAAAAGAGTGTTTTAAGTCAACTTCGAGTGGAATTGTAAAGGTTAAAAATAAGCTTTTTCCGGGAACAAGGATAAGTATTGGAGAACCAGTTTATATAGTTAGAGATTTTATGAAAGCTACCACTATTAAAAGAAGTGGTGCAGACATTGTGGCAGTTCCAATGTAGAGGGGGTGGAATTATGTCAATAAAACCTGTGGAGGCGCAAGTTAATATTCCTAAAACAACAGAGGTTTCAAAGACTAATGCGGATGAAAAAAATAAAGAGGCTGCTTTTCAGCAAGGCCAGTCCGATAAGACGCAGAAAGATTCTGAGGTTAAGCTAAAAAAAGTTTTAGATAAAGAAAAGGCTGAGAGATTAAAGGTTAAAGAAAAAAAAGAAAGATCAAAGGATGGTAAGAACAAGAAGAAAAAGAAGAAAAAGAAGGATGATAATAAAAGAGAACATGTTATAGATGTTGAAGTTTAGCTGTTTATGTTTAAATAATGTGTGCGAAACGGTGGTGTATTTAAGAAATGTTTGTGTTTTATGCAACAGTTATTTTAATAGGGGTGATATGTGTTATAGTATCTGTTTTCTTATATATCTTAGATAAAAAAAGATCTGAAAACGAGTTAGCAGATGTTGATAAAAAATTAAATGAAATTACTGAAGCAATAAATGATGCGGAGCAGATAGTTATTGAAATGAATAATTTTTCGGATTATTTGCTTGAGAAAATAGATTCAAAAGTTAATGATTTAGAAAAAAAACTGGAGTGTTGTGATAGTATGAAAGAGAAAAATGCTAGCAATATTGATATTAGATTAGGTAAAGATAATTTTGAACTAGAAAATGTCGGCAATCAAAAACAAGAAGAATGTTTAAGTTTTAGTGATAAACATAAAAAAGTAAATTCTTTAAAAGATCAAGGTTTAGATGATATTGGTATTGCAAAAGAATTAGATTTAGGCATTAGAGAGGTTAGGCTTATACTTGGAATGAAAAATTAGAGTAGGGGTTTTTTATGAACGGTTATGATTTTAAGAGTATTTTATTAGGTTTAGGTATAGGAATAATAATGACAGCTTTTGTAGGGATAATTACATTGTCTTTTTTTCTAAGATAATTAGAAAACCCGTTTTAGTTTACTGAAAGTTTGAGAGCCATAATTAAAAAATATTGTTTTAAAGAGGTATCATATGGATTATTTAAGTACTTTAGAGATTATGGGATTACTAATAGTTTTTTCGAGTGTTTTGATGTATTTATTAACAAAATACTATTTTCTCAGGCGCAATTTGTACTTTAACAAAGAGCTATTTAAGGATTTGTTTTTACATGTAAAAGAAGATATTGTTTTTGTTGATGATGATGGAAAGGTTATTTTTGCAAATAAAGAGGCTCAAGACATTTTGAAAACCAAAATAAAAGAAGGTTCTACAAGTATCAATGATTTATTAAAGTTAGAGTGTTTTTTTTCAGAAGAAACCTTACCTATTAGTACTATGGCTTCTCAAAGGATTCAAATGAGTTTTAAGGGGCATTTGTTAGATGATGATGCTCAAGCTAAACAATTAATTATTGGAACTATAGTGCCAACATACTATCCTGAGAATGTTTATAGAGGATCGGCAATTGTTTTAAGAGATGTCACCCAAGAAAAAAGAACTGAAGAAATTATATATAATGTTATTAATTATGATAAGGTGACGGGTATACCAAACAAAAATTATTTTGAGGATTATTTAAGCTTAGCAATTCAAACAGCAAAAGTTAAAAATAATATGATGGCGTTTTTTATTTTAGATTTAGATAATTTTAAAACAGTAAATGATATTATGGGACATTCCGTTGGGGACAATCTTTTGAAGATTATTGCAAGCAAAATAAAAGAGCATTTGCATAATGGGGCACAGATTTCAAGAATAGGTGGAGACGAGTTTACAATCATTATTCCTGAGGTAGATAAAATAAACGATATTCTTATTTTTTCTAGAAAGATTATGAATATATTCAAAAAGCCTTGGAATTTATCGGGTAAAGATTACTATGTAACTGTTAGTATGGGTATTGTAGTTTATCCAAATGATGGAGAGGATTCTGAATCTCTAATGAGGAATGCAGATACAGCACTAAATAATGCAAAAGATTCAGGTAAGAATAATTATAAATTTTACACTAGGGCTATGAATACTAGTATAACCGAGAGGTTCGATGTTGAAAATAACTTACGGTACGCAATTGAAAAAGACCAGTTTGAGGTTCATTATCAACCGATAATTGATTGTAAGACTTTTGATATTACTTCGTGCGAAGCATTGGTTAGGTGGCGGCATCCTGTAAATGGATTAATACCACCATTGAACTTTATACCCGTTGCAGAGGATACAGGTCTTATAAGCACTATTGGTGAGATCGTTCTTCGTAAATCTTGTTTACAACACAAAGAGTGGGTAGCTCAAGGATTGCCGCCGATAAAGGTGTCGGTTAATTTTTCGGCAACACAGTTTAGGGATAGTTCGCTTCTTAATACTATCAAAAAAATTGTTGAAGAGACTAAGATGAATACAAAGTATTTAGAGGTTGAATTAACAGAAAGCTTTGCTATGCATAATATAGAGTATGTTATATATACATTAAACGAACTTAAAAAAATGGGTGTAAGTGTTGCGGTAGATGATTTTGGCACTGGATATTCATCCGTGAAATACTTGAAACTTCTTCCTATTGATACACTTAAAATAGATAAATCATTTATCCAAGAAGTAGAGGTAAGTAATGCGCAAAAAGAGATTATAAAGGCACTTATTTCATTAGCACATGGTATTAATTTGAAGGTAACTGCAGAAGGGGTTGAGGTTTTAGAGCAGTTAAAGTTTTTAGAGAGGCATGGATGTGATAAAATACAAGGATATATATTTAGCAAGCCCCTTACATCAGATAAATTTTATTACTTTTTGACAGAGCAATGGGAAGAAACTCTAAGTGGGGTTATTAGCTATAGCTAGAAAAGAGAGTGTTTTTAGATGTTAATATTTGATGCACATAATGATGTGGCTTCAGCTTTATATAAAAAAAATGCAAGTCTTTTTAAGAATAACTTTCATATCGATTTAGAACGCTTGTTATCTATTGAAGAACATAAAAATGTATTATGTTGTGCATTCTTTGTAAATCCAGTGTTTGAAGAACAATTTAATAAGAGATTTTGTGAGATTTTAGACTATTTTACCGCTCAAATCAATCAAAATCATGACAAAATAGGTTTATTAGAGTTTGATAAAAAGGTCTGTGTGATTTATTCTGTAGAGGGTGGTGAAGTTTTTGAGGGAAATCTAGAAAATTTAGATAGTTTTTATAAAAAGGGAGTAAGAATAGTTTCGCTTACATGGAATTATACAAATGAATTGTCAGGAGGATGTTTAGAACCAAGGGTTGGATTGACTAATTTAGGTAAGAAATTTTTAGAAAAGATTAGTAGACTTAGTATGATATTAGATGTTTCACATATCTCAGATAGAGCCTTTGAGCAGGTTTGCAGTTTGTATAAGGGTAAAATAATAGCTTCTCATTCAAATGCAAGGGCAGTATGTGATAACATTAGAAATCTTACCAATAGACAGCTTTGTATGATAAAGCAAAAGAAGGGCGTAGTAGGAGTAAATCTTTATCCACCGCTTGTGGGAAATATGAACAAATGCAATTTAGATGATGTTATAATGCATATAGAGCATATTGCAGGATTGATAGGGGTAGAACATGTAGGATTTGGGTTTGACTTTGACGGTGTAGATTATCTGCCAGAGGGAATAAGAGGTGTTGAAGATGTTAAAAAGATTATAGATTATTTGTTAATGCTAAATTATTCTTATAAAGATGTTGAAAAAATAGCGGGGGAAAACTTTTATAAGTTGATTACAAATGTGTAGAAGGGATGGAGTTTAGCATGAATTTGTCGATAAGGGCGCAAAGTATACAGCCTTCACCAACTTTAGAGGTTGATGCTAAGGCAAAAAAAATGAAAGCTGAAGGAATCGATGTGATAGGGTTCGGAGCGGGTGAGCCAGATTTTGGGACACCAAAACATATAGCTTTAGCAGGGAAAGAGGCGATTGAGCAAGGATTTACCAGATATACGCCAGCATCTGGAATAAATGAGCTTAAAGAGGCAGTGTGTGAAAAGTTTAAGGTAGATAATGGTATAGAATATGGACTAGAGAATATAGTGGTTAGTAATGGTGCAAAACATTCGTTATCAAATGCTTTTTTTGCTACCCTAGATAAAGGTGATGAGGTTCTTATAAGCGCACCTTTTTGGGTAAGTTATCCAGAACTTATAAAGATGGCAGGTGGTACGCCTGTGTTTATACAAACGTCTGAGTTTGAAGGCTTTAAGCTTACGCCAGAGAAAATAAAGGATAAGCTCACGAAAAATACCAAAGCGATAATTATAAATAGCCCTAGCAATCCAACTGGAATGGTGTACTCTTACGATGAGCTTGTTAATATTTCAAAGCTTGTTATAGAACATGATTTATACGTTATTTCGGATGAGATATATGAAGAGTTGATTTATGATGATAAAACCCATATTAGTATAGCTAGTCTTTCGGAGGAGATGAAAAATAGGACAATAGTTATAAATGGTCTTAGTAAATCCTTTGCAATGACGGGTTGGCGAATTGGATATAGTGCTTGTGAAACAAAAATAGCTAAGGCAATGGCTAATATTCAAAGTCATGCAACATCAAATCCTAATTCTATTGCGCAAAAAGCTGCGGTTACAGCACTTAAAGGGGATAAAGGATTTATGAATGAAATGAGAGTGGAATTTGTGAAGAGGCGAGATTACATGGTACAGAGAATAAATAATATTGAGGGCATTTCTTGCATAAAGCCAGAGGGCGCGTTTTATATAATGATGAATATATCGAAGGTTTTTGGAAAAACTTGCAATGGAGAAAAAATTTCTAATGACTTGGATTTTTCAAGGCTTCTTCTAGAAAATGCACATGTTGCTGTAGTTGCAGGCTCAGCATTTGGTTCAAATTGTTATGTGAGGCTATCTTATGCGACTTCGTATGAGGCAATTATGGAAGGACTAGATAGAATTGAAAAGTTTCTAGATTATCTTAGATGATTCGGAAAGTTTATGGGATAAAGGAGAATTTATTCTCCAATAAATTCAAAAATATTAGATTATAGGAGCTGATAAAATGATTATGTGTTCTACTTGTAAAGAGAAAATGGCTGTAGTTTTTATTACAAAACTTATAAATGGTAAACATCAGCAGGAAGGGCTTTGTCTTGCTTGCGCAAAGGATAAAGGCGTTGGGCCTATAAATCAGATACTAGAACAGACTGGAGTTACTGAGGATGATATAGACGATTTAAATAAGCAGGTTGGTGATTTGTTTGAAAATATCGACTTAGGAAACCTTGGTAATTTTGTTCAAGGCGCCAGTGATACACAAACACCAATGTTTAATTTAGATTCTCAAAGTAAAGATAATGATGGTGGTACAAAGAATGATGATGAACAAACAAACAGCGCTAAAAGTGAGCGAGGATTTTTTAGCTCTAAGGAGAATAATTCTAAAACAAAAACCAAGGTTCATGATAAGAAGAATAAAAAGAAGAAATATTTGGATATGTATGGCACAAACATAACGAAAAAGGCTAATGATGGAGAGATCGATATAGTTATCGGTCGGTATAGAGAAATTGAGAGGGTGGTTCAGGTTTTAAATAGAAGAACTAAGAATAACCCAGTTCTTATTGGTGAACCAGGCGTTGGTAAGACTGCAGTAGCAGAAGGCTTAGCATTAAGGATAAAAGAAAAGAAGGTTTCGGCAAAGCTTTTTAATAGTGAGGTTTATGTGCTAGATCTAACGAGTATTGTTGCGGGAACTCAGTTTAGAGGGCAGTTTGAGGGAAGAATGAAGGGTATTATTGAGGAGGCAAAGACCTTAGGCAATATTGTTTTGGTAATAGATGAGCTTCATAATATTATGGGAGCGGGTGAGGCAGATGGTGCAATGAATGCAGCTAATATATTAAAGCCTGCACTCTCTAGAGGCGAGATTCAAGTAGTTGGTGCAACTACCTTAGCTGAGTATAGAAAATATATAGAAAAGGATACTGCACTAGAGAGAAGGTTTCAAAGCGTTTTAATTGAAGAACCAAGTCCTCAAGAAACGATTGAAATATTAAGAGGAGTTAGGGGGTATTATGAACAATATCATAAAGTAAAAGTGCCAGATGAGGTTATATGTGCTGCTGTAAATATGTCTCAAAGGTATATTACGGATAGATATCTTCCTGATAAAGCAATTGACCTATTAGATGAGGCGGGTTCTAAGGCAAACTTAAAAAATGTTGCACTAGTTAATCTTGAGATCCTAAAGGCTGAGTTAAAGCAGGTTCAAACAGAAAAAGAAAGTGCAATATCTGCAGATTCAATAGAGGAATATCAGAAGGCTGCGGATTTGAAGGTTCGAGAGTGTAAACTTTTGGGTGAGATTGAAGATTTAGAGACTAAAAGTCAGGCTGTGGAGTTAACATTAGAGGATATGGCATCAGTGATAGAAGTGTGGACAAATATTCCTGTTAAACGAATAAATGAGACCGAGACTCAGAAACTAAATAGTTTAGAAGAAAGGCTTCACGAAAAGATGCCTAAAAAGGTGAAAGATGCCAAGATAGCTC
>CAZTHU010000059.1:0-9076 GCA_964613575.1 uncultured Eubacteriales bacterium
AAATGGATATAACATATAAAACATTTATTATGAGAGCATAATAAAAATAAGTAAGAAAAATTTTAATAAAGAAAACTCAACAACACCGCATCTAGATATCGGTTTTAATAACGCTACAATAAAAAGCATAAACGACACTCCAATAAATAATACAACTTCTGTAAGTACAATCGACGGTGACGTTACCTTTTGTCCAAATTCTTTCGATACTTGGAAAAAATCTTCTTTAGACTACCATATAGAAAAAATGTCTGAAAATTTGCATGCTTTAGCATGGCTAAGTTCCCTCGACAAGAATTACGCGGATATGAATTTTAAGACTAATTGGCGTACACAAAAAAGACATATACAAAAATACCCCCACCCCGACTTTAACACTAATGTCTATTTTGACATAGAAGAAGGAAAACTCATACGTTATTATAAAGTAAAATGGAAACCAAATAAAGATGCAAGCCTAGTATCAATAAGTTCAAGAATAAACCTAGATCACAATAAAAATCCTATAATAGAAGAGATTAATACATCTAATAATTATGAAAAAATTGATATACCAATGCCCGTATATGATTTTTCAACAAAGATTAAATCTACAGGGGCAGAAAGAAATAATAATCTTGCAGCTCCAGATTGGACACATAACGCAAAGATTAAATATAGCGTTATTACACCAGCCGAAACTATTCCACCTCCAGTTAATATATTTTTTGAGGTGGATGATAACGTCTACATTAATGAAGAACTATCATTTACAAAGAAAATGAAAGACGAAGAGAGCTCAACAAAAGATCACTGGACTTTAGTATACACGAAAAATATTCCTTGGGAAGTACACGCAACTGACAATTCAACGCTTATATCTAGCATAAACTTAGATTCAAACACTCTTCCAATAATCCCAGAGCTTTATCTAGACGATAATTTGGATTTAGTAATTTTAGACCATGAAATTGAAATTCCTAACGATGACATTAGAGAAAAAAACTTTTCCTTAGACTATGACGTTCTAACCCAGAATTTTCGTTATTCCTTAAACAGCCAAAACCCCTTTATTGCAAGCATAAATAGACCCCGAAACACTTCATCTACTTTTCATAGAGCTATTTCACAAACAACTGGAAGATTCTACATAAACGTTCATGACAAAAAAAACATTCTAGAAAATGTGCAAAAAATTGGTGCAGGGAGTATTCGAACTTCTAGTAACACTGTACGCGTACACCCTAAACTTGACTTTACTCTGTCAAGGCAAAAACTTGGCGATGATGTAACCTCAAACATCTATCTTCCGAATACCTCAAATCCCTACGAAATGTTTTGGTTAGATACAAAGGGAAGCTATATCCAAAGGCGCTACAGAAGATATCGAATCACAGAAGATGGAGTTCAATCTCGTGGGACAATCGTTAGGCGGCGTGATTTCGAACCCATAGAAAACCTTGTAGACAGTCCACATGCACTAAATGCACGCGTATATAATGGCATAAAACTATATTCATCACCTTTGTTTCAAGGCGAGGTTGATACAAACGATGAGAATAAAAAACGTCTTGAATGGGAAGGTACAAATTACAAGCTTCCTGTCCTTCGAGCAATGCTAAATAAAGACTTAAATGGCAACATAAAATCCATTACCCATGTAGATGGACAATTCGATCGTCTTTTTCGAAGTACTAGCGAACTTGATGTAAGTTTTTCAACTGACAAAAGCCTTGCCGAACATTTCTCATCCGATCGAGACGCCTCTTTTAACAATCCAGGTAATAAAGATAACCACAACTACATATTCTCACCATTTGCAACAGATACCGTCCTTCAGAATCTGCCCTATCCACTTCGCGCTGGCTACTATTACATACCTCATTCAACCTATACAGCAAATGTAAGAACAACTATATATAAACGCGATGGCGAACCTACAGAACATAACGATATCGTTAATGAGGTAATTGATTCATTTAGAATAGATTCAAATCTTCCTCTACACGATAAAGACGGAAACAGTATATCGAGCCTACCCTTTAGCGTAGAAAAAGATCATAGCGTTATTTCAAATCAGAGGCTTTCCTATGACCTCCCCCCAACCGACCCTCACGTATATAAAAATGCAAGCGAAACCACCCTACTTCAAAATACCAATTCCTTGTTTAAAACAATATTGGAAGGTTATAGTTTTACAGATGATCCTAGAGGACGAAACTCTTGGCAAAATTATAAATATCGAGAATATATAAAGCACTCAGACATCCACCAAATCATTGAAAACACTACGATTACATTCACTCTAAACCCACGCTATCTAGAACGTGATAATATCTTCTACACAGACATCAATACACCAAGTGACGATTACCTCATAAACGTGTACTTTAATCCATTTTCAAACTCACTTCCTAACACAACTGTATATACAAAGGATAAAGTACATATGGACACTATCGAAATAAACATCCGTGAAAACCGAAGTTCAGACATCCACTCAAACTAAAAAAATTTATACCCTTTACATATTTGCTAAAAAGCAATATAATATACTTGTTTAAATTTAAGTAATTATATTTGTCAAACTATTTTGGAGTGATTTAAATTGAAGCTATCGAGTATATCATATATTACAAACGGCAGACGCAGAAGTAGGAGGAATAGTAAATTGTCCACAATAATTGCATTGGTACTAGTTATTCTTTTACTCATAACTATTGCTATTTCAATTCGGGTTAGCATGATTTTAACTCAGCCCAAAAGAACTGTTGCTGAACTTACACAAGAACAGAGGTTAAAATTTCCTACTATGAAGGATATAACCTTTAGAGATAGCAATAATGAATTAAACCTTAACGGCTGGTTCTTCCCATCAGATAATTCCGACAAAACTATAATACTAGCTCACGGATATGGTCACAATAGGCTTTTATTTGGTGACAAAACCACCTATTTTATAGAAAGAGCGCTAGATGAAGGCTACAATGTTTTAACCTTCGATTTTAGAGCTTCTGGCACATCAGAAGGCGAGCGCACTTCCTTAGGTTATTATGAAAAATATGACCTACTAGGGGCAATAGACTTTGCAAAACAAAAAGGTGCAAATCACGTAGCACTAGTTGGAGTTTCCATGGGTGGTGCAACTAGTATATTAGCTGCTGCACAAAACCCCGGAAATATAGATGCAATAGTTTCAGACAGTTCTTTTCATGATCTCAAATCATATATATACTCAAGCCTTCCAGTATGGTCAAACCTTCCAACTTTTCCATTTACTTTCTTCATTATGCCAATATCAACCTTTATGACTGGAAAAGACGTTAACGATGTAAGTCCCGAAAAATATATTCGAAATATACAAGCAAACAAAGTTATGCTTATACATAGTAAAAGCGATACTACGACAAGTTATAAATCAAGTCACAAACTACATGCAGCTACAAACTCGTATTCATTACTTTGGGTTATAACAAAAGAAAATGGCCCAGAGCATATAGAAATAATTAATGAATACCCTCAAGAATACACAAACAGGGTTTTGTCTTTTATTTCTCAAAAAATCTCAGATTCTAAATCTCAAAGATACTTAGGCGCACCACCTGAGAAAATGTCAGAACTTTTAGGTCCTCAAAGATACGTTCCTGAGCAAGAAGAATCAAAAATCGATTGAACATGAATAAATTTTCATATTTCCCAGCATAATACAATATAGAAAATTTATTACAGAGTTTCAGTGCGAGTTAAACTTTACATTGTTATAACCCCGTAGAGGAGAATTTATTCTCCTCTTGCTCACATTGTGACTCAAAGGACACCTCATGATTATAACTTTTATTCGTGCATTGATTTTGTATATATTAGTCATTATAACCATGCGCCTAATGGGCAAGCGTCAAATTGGTCAATTACAACCATTCGAGCTAGCTGTCACCATAATGATAGCAGAGCTAGCCTCCGTTCCAATGGGAAATACAGGAATACCTTTAGTTCATGGCGTTATCCCTATTTTAACACTCCTCTTTGCACAAATTGTAGTGTCAATTATTACAATTAAAAATAACTCTGCTGAAAATATTATATCAGGACAGCCTACCATAGTTATTCAAAATGGCAAGATAAATGTAGCAAATTTAGAAAAAGAACTCTACACAATAAGCGATCTTGTAGAACAACTTCGCCTTAAGGATTACCCCACATTAGAGGATATCGAATTTGCAATCCTTGAATCTAGCGGTAACATTAGCGTTGTTCCAAAACTTTCTAAGCGTGCCCCTACATTAGAAGATTTAAATATACCCTCACAATATCAAGGTCTAACCCTCCCAGTAATCATAGATGGAAAGATTTTACTAGAGAATTTAGAACCACTTGGCCTTGATCTAGGTCAGCTTCACAACATCCTAAATCAAAATAGTATCCCCGCTCCCAAAACCGTTATCTACGCCTCTATAGACTCATCTGGAAACTTATTTTATCAAACCAAAAACCAAAAGGAGACTTAAAGCTAAAATGAAAACACTTAGAATATCAATATATGTATTCGCCTTGCTTCTAGCAATCATCTCATGGTCATATGCAATCGATATTTTTTTCAAAAATTCTACTGGAGATCTTATAAACGAGGTTGAAAAAATTGAGACCTCAACTAAAAATCTTAATTGGAATGAATCTATAGAAAACTTCAAAACTTTTAAAGGCAGCTGGGAAAACAGAAAAAAAAGCTACCTTAAGTTAATCGAGCATGTTCAAATAGATAGTATCCATCAATCTATCTTAACACTAGAAAACCACCTAAAAAACCAAAATGCACAAAAATCTATTTTAGAAATCGACACATTAAAATATAGCATAAAAAACATCCATGAATCCAATAAACTTTCTATAAAGAATATTCTATGAGTTGCCGAAGATATCTATAAGTGATAGAGTGTAAATGATAACTTGATTTTTAGTGTAGTTTAAATTATCAACTATACCTAAACTACTAGAATCTTCAACCGTTTTAAATAAAAAACAAAGAGGGTGAGGCAAATGACAAAGGTTTCAACAATATTTAACCAAAAACTACAAGAGATCCAAAGTAGAGTACCTATAAAAATGGTTACTAATGCATCTAGCAAAGATAAAATAGTTACTAATGCATCTAGCAAAGATAAAATAGACAATACCGAATCTGCTGATAAATTTTCTAACATACTTAACAAAGAATTTGGCAAGGTGGATAATTTAGATAACGATAAACTCATGACCAAAATCGAAAGCGCTATAGATAACGCTTCAAGAAAACATGGAGTTGATAGTAACCTTATAAGAGCCGTTATAAAACAAGAATCAAATTTTCATCCAAATGTTACATCTAGTGCTGGTGCCGAAGGGGTGATGCAGGTTATGCCCGGTACTGCTAAATACCTAGATATAACAAATCCTTGGGATATAGACCAAAACATAAATGGGGGTACACTATATTTAAAAGAGCAATTAGAACAATTTAAAAGCCTACCTCTTGCACTAGCCGCATATAACGCAGGGCCTAACAACGTAACTAGATATGATGGCATACCTCCCTTTAGAGAAACTCAAGACTATGTCAAAAAAGTTACAGACTACTACGCACAATACTCCAATCAAAACCCATTCTGATTAATGCAGACATTGGGTAATCAATTGATAAGGTGTTCAGATAATAAACTAAACAAAAGATTCTAAACGGAGGTTACAAATATGAGCCAAAACACAAATTCATACCCTCACACCCTAGATGACATACTAACTATAGCAATACAAATGAACGCCTCAGACTTACACCTTCTTGCAGGAAACCCTCCTGCTGTAAGAGTAAGTAGTGATATAGTCGAATTAGAGCTTCCTAAACTTTCTTCTAACGACGTAAAACAACTAACGCTTGGCAACCTTACTAATAGACAAATAAAAAGCTTTCAAGAAAAACTAGAGCTTGATTTTTCATATAGTTTATCTGGAACCTCTCGTTTTAGAGGTAACCTTATGATTCAAAAAGGAACTATATCAGCCGTTTATAGAATAGTACCATTTGAAATCCCCGAAATGTCTGAACTAAGCCTCCCTCCTTGCGTGCGAACCCTTTGCAAAGAGACCCGTGGCCTAATATTAGTAACTGGTCCAACTGGAATGGGTAAATCAACCACTATGGCATCGATGATCAATTATATAAATGAAACAAAAAAGGTAAATGTTGTAACAATAGAGGACCCTATAGAGTTTCTTCATCAAAACAAAAACTCATTTATTAGGCAAAGAGAGGTAGGGTTTGACACCTATTCTTTTAGCAATGCACTAATCCATGTTTTACGTCATGATCCAGATATAATCTTGGTTGGCGAGATGCGTGATCTAGATAGTATATCAATAGCTCTCACAGCTGCCGAAACAGGACACTTAGTTATTTCAACACTACATACCCAAACCGCACCGCTATCTATAAATAGAATTATAGACGTTTTCTCAGCTGAAAAAAGAGAACAAATACGAAATCAGCTCGCAAACTCACTAAAGGGAATAATTTCACAACAACTTATGCCACAAAAAGATACCTCTAGAAAAGCTTTAGCAACCGAAATCTTACTTGAGGCATCAGCTGTAAAAAACCTAATTAGAGAACAAAAAGAACACCAGCTCTATACCGTAATGCAGACGAATAAAAACTTAGGCATGCATACAATGGACAGCTCCATATGTAAATTATTCAAAAATGGAACAATAACCGAGGAAACCGCCTTCAATTATTGCATAGACAAAACCGAACTAGAACGCCTTATTTCATTATAACATCAAAAATACCCGTAGCGGAGAATTCATTCTCCGCTACTCTCAATACTCTCCATCAAAACCTCTAAGATCTCAACCTCGCCCTCTACCCTATTAAAATCCTCTTTTCTTCTAGCTGAATCTAACGCCGCATCTTTTAACGCTATCCCTTCAAGCAACACAATTCTTGCCTTATCATACTCTTGTTGCTTTATATAGAAAAACCCTAAATCCATATACATTTTAAGCCTATATAAGGAATACTTTGTAGCCTTTTTCAAATGATATTCTGCCTCAAGTTTTTTCCCTAATTGCCAATAAAGATTCCCCAAATCATTATGTGCATTTGCATCTAATCTACTTAAAGCAACTGCCCTTTTTGAATATTCTAAAGCCTCTTCTATCAAATCTTCATCATTATTTTTTATCGCCAAAGCCCTTAAACTGTTGCCTTGAAATGAAAATGCCATCGAATTTATAGGATAAACACTATTTACAACCCTATACGTGTCTATAGCTTTAATAGTCATGCCCTCCCCTTCAAAACCTAGTGCTCTTTTATACATCTGATATGCCCAAAACTGCCAAATACTAAGAATGAAGACCCCAATCATCAATAATACTAACCCAAGTTCAAGATATCGGTTTTTAGCATTTACGCTCTTTGTTTCTGATTTTATTTCACCCGTCAAAGCTCCAACAATACCAAAGAACATAAAACTAACAGCAGGAAAATTAAAGCTAAAATCCCCTCCAATATATATAATAAAAGCTACTACAGCACTAAAAAGCCCTATCTTTATAAAAAAATCTTCTCCATTTTTAATACTTTTAAAACCCATCTTTAATACAGAAAAAACAAAGAACAAAAATAAAACAACCCCAACCACACCAAGTTCTGCAAATATTTGAATATAATGATTATGTGCATATCTAGCAAACCATCTATTCCCATCATATCCCAATGGATAAGACAAATTATACGTCCCAAGACCATAACCCGTAATCGGCCTACTTATTCCAACTCTATATCCAACCTTCCAAAACTCTAATCTTCCCGCTCCAGATGATGAAATAAAGGACTCTGGCCTTACTAAAAAATTTGCTACCGTATCTTGTTCTCGCCTTGCCTCTTGCAATTTTGGTGCAGTAGCCATTATCGACCATGTCAATATAAGTGAAATTGCAAAGCATACAAATAGCGGTATTACATTATAAGCTACACAGTATGCTTCCTTTTTATTTACCACTAATTTTTTTGACATGATTATAAAAACTATAAGCCCTAACCCCAATGCAATAAAAGAGCCCCTTGATCCCGTTAAAAATATCGCTATCAACAATATCACATTTGCACAAAACGAAACCTTACTCTTAGTCAAAATATAGTAACCCCAAAGACAGATAAATGTCATAACAAAGAATATCCCCAATGGATTTGGATTATCAAATGTTGAAGTAATTCTTGATGATGCTAAAAATAAATACTGCAGTATTCCCAAAAAAGCTATTGCAACTACTGCAAATATGGCAAGTCTTCCAATTTTAAAAATATACTCTTTTTTAACCTGACTTGTTAAAAAAAGCACTATACCAAAAAGAACAAGTTGCAAGAATTCAACCAATGAACGATGCAAATTCGCAGAATAAACAAAGCTTATTCCACTCCAAAGCACAAAAAATCCATACCAAATAATTATACTATTAAATCTAACCCTTCTACTATTTTTAAAGATAAAAACAATGCTAACTGGCAAAAAAAACATCAAAACCCCATGTATAACATAGTTATCAAAACCAGCATTTAAGAATACCAAAAACAAAAATCCAACTAACAACGCAAAACAAATCAAAATTTCAAATCCACTTTCTTCTCTACCTATCTGCATATTTTACCCCCACAATCAATTATCTAATAATCCCTCATTTACAACTTCGACCAAATCTAAAAACCCATTAAGCTAAATATTTTACCAGTCAAACATTTTTTTTTACAATTCAAACAAATTTTTCTAAATTTCATATTAAGTTTATCACACTTCATGCCGAAATATATAGGGAGAAAGATGATAAAAAAACTTTCTAAATTTTTTCCAAAAATTAAAATTCAAGAAGGGAGGCAATCTCTTTTGCGCAGATAAAAAGCGCAACAATCAATGTAAAATTTTTTTGCAAGTCAATAAAAAATAAAGGAGGATTTTTTAATGTTAACCAAAATGCAAAAATTATTTAAGAAAAACAAGAAAGGTTTTACCCTAGTAGAACTTATGGCAGTTGTTCTAATTATAGGTCTATTAACAGCAATCGCAAT
>CAZTHU010000060.1:0-9047 GCA_964613575.1 uncultured Eubacteriales bacterium
TATACATTGTTAGGTTTATCGTTATTTAAAAGTTCGAAGCATGTAAGTGCTATAAAGACGCTTACGGAGGATATTCAAACACAGTTTATTGAAAACGAAATGGATGATTGGAAGTGGTTTGAACAAGAAATGACTTATAGTAATGCTATCATACCGTGTTCGTTATTTTTAGCCTATGATGTGATTAAAGATCAAGAAATTTTGGATATTGCAATAGAAAGCTTTGATTTTTTATTAGAAAAGACAATTAGAAATGAACATTTTAAGGCTATAGGCTGTAAGGGATGGTACACTAATGGTGGGAACATTGCGGAATTTGACGAACAGCCAGTAGAAGCGGGAGAAACGGTTTATACATGCCAAGTTGCTTTTAATATTACTAAAGACCCAGAGTATTTAGATCATTTGCTTGTTGTGTCGGAATGGTTTCATGGTAGAAATTGTTTAAATAAGACAATGGTTGATAGCGAAACAGGCGGATGTTACGATGGGATAACAAAAGAAGGTGTTAATTTTAACCAAGGTGCTGAAAGTATAATTTCTTTATTGTTATCGGAAACTATATTAGAAAAACAAAAAGCAAGACCATACATAAAAAGGACTAGAGATAGCGTATACTAAGATTGTGAAAAAATTTAGGAGGGTGATTTAAATGAAGACGAAAAATTTGCTTGGAAACGTTGTTTTTGTAAGTACCTATCCACCAAGAGAGTGTGGTATTGCAACTTTTACTCAGGATGTATTAAGAGCAATGGTTGATAATGAACAGGTTTCTAATGCAGGCGTCGTGGCAATTGATAACGAAGGATTAGAGTATGACGAGGATGTATGGATAAGAATTTCTCAGCATGACAAGGAAAGTTATGTAGAAGCGGCTAGAGAGTTGAATGCTATGGATATTGATGCGATAGTAATTGAACATGAATTTGGTATTTTTGGAGGAGAGTCTGGTAGTTTTATCCTTGATTTTATAGATAATTTAGATATTCCCGTGATAACAACTTTTCATACAATACTTTCAACTCCGTCTATTGAACAAAGACGTGTTTTAAAGTCAATAGCAAAAAAAAGTAAGGAAGTAGTCACAATGGCAGTAAATACCATTTCTGTTCTTTCAAGTGTTTATGGGATACCTTCTCAAAAGGTTAATGTTATCCCTCATGGTGTGCCTGTTATTGATACACAAGATAGAACTACGCTAAAGGAAAAGCACGGTTTAGAGGGCAAGAAGGTAATAAGCACATTTGGATTATTAAGCCCAGGGAAAGGTATTGAGTATGGGATAAAGGCTATGGCAAAGACAGCGCAAGAGTTTGAAAATGCTGTTTACTTGGTTTTAGGGGCGACTCATCCAGGTATAAAAGAAAAAAGTGGGGAAGAATATAGAAAAAAACTTATGCAGTTAGCTAAAGATTTAGGTATAGAAGATAAAATAATTTTTGTAAATCAATATTTTTCAAAAACACAAATTGTTGAATATCTCCAGATGTCGGATATTTATTTAACACCATATTTAGGAAAAGAGCAGGCATGTAGTGGTACTCTTGCTTATGCAGTTGGTTACGGTAAAGCTATGGTTTCAACTCCTTATTTGTACGCTAAAGAAATACTAGCTGATGGTAGAGGGATACTTGTAGATTTTAAGTCGCCCGATTCAATAGCTAAGGCATTAAAGAGAATTTTAAAAAATCCCGCGCTTCAGGTGGATATGGAAACTAGGGCAATTAAGTATGGAAGAAAAATGACGTGGAAAAATGTTTCGGTTTTATGTTCGGAACTTCTTGAAGAGGTTGCGGGTGTGAAAGTTAATGTAATAGTATAGATATTTAGAGGGGATGTGTAGACGATGAGAGTGGGGTTAATTTCTCCTGTTGCATGGCGTACGCCACCTAGGCATTATGGACCTTGGGAGCAGTTTGTATCAATTTTAGCTGAGGGTCTTGTAAAAGAAGGGATTGATTTAACATTACACGCAACAGGTGATTCGATTACAGAGGCTAAACTAAGATATGCGTGTGAGCGTTCTTATGAAGAAAATAAGGATTTAGATCCTAAAATATGTGAATATATGCATATATCTGATGTTTTTGAAAACGCAAATGATTACGATATTTTGCATAACAGCTTTGATTTTATGCCGCTTTGTTATAGTAAGCTTGTAAATACACCAATGGTAACTACCATACATGGGTTCTCATCACCTAAGATTTTGCCAGTATATGAGAAGTATAATGCAAACACTTATTATGTTTCGATAAGCGATTCGGACAGAAGTGATAGGCTAGATTACGTAGGAACGGTATATCATGGGATAAATGTAGAGGATTTTAAATTTACAGAACAAAAGGATGACTACCTTTTGTTTTTTGGCAGAATCCATAAAGATAAGGGTGCCTATGAGGCTATACAAATAGCAAGAAAGCTTGGTATGAAACTTGTAATTGCTGGAATTATTCAAGATAGAGAGTATTATGAAAAAAGCGTTGAACCATATCTTTCTGATGATATTGTTTATATTGGTTCGGTTGGACCGGATAAAAGATCGGAAATATTGGGAAGGGCAAAGGTTCTTTTGCATCCTATACATTTTGAAGAGCCTTTCGGGTTTAGTGTTGTAGAATCAATGGCTTGTGGTACACCAGTAATAGCATTTAAGAAAGGTTCTATGCCAGAGCTTATAAACCATGGTGTAAATGGTTATTTAGTGGATACTGTAGATGAGGCTGTAGACTATGTTAAAAAGTTAGATGATATTAATTCTTTAGCTTGTAGAAGTATTGTTGAGGATAGATTTACTCACACGAGAATGGTAAAGCAATATATAGAAGTTTATAAGACTATCTTGAACAAGAAAAAATAAACAATAAATGATGGGGGGATTTGGTCATGAAATTAGTTATATTAGCAGGGGGAAGTGGGACAAGACTTTTTCCTTTATCAAGAAAAGGGCATCCTAAACAGTTTTTAAAGCTCTCTTCTGGTAAATCTCTTTTACAAATGACGATAGAGCGTTTTGGTGATTTAGTCAGTCCGTCAGATGTACTAATTGTAACGGGGGATAAGTACTGTAGTTTGGTTAATGAACAAATGCTTGAGATAGGGTATGAAAAATCACATGTTTTAAGTGAACCTACGGCTAGAAATACAGCACCTGCTATAGCTTTGGCTGTCAAGTATGTTTCAGAAAAGATGGCTCCTACTTCTAATGAAGGCTTGTTTATTGCACCTGCAGACCATATAATTGAGCCAAGGGAAGAGTTTGTTAAAAGAGTTAAATTTTGTGATGAGCACGCTAAAACTAGAAGCGTTGTAACAATGGGGATTGTTCCCACGAGACCTGAGACGGGCTATGGATATATTAAGTGTAAAGAAGCTATAAATAATGGTTTTAGCGTAGACTGCTTTGTTGAAAAACCGAATAAAGAAACGGCTAAAAGGTTTTTAGAAGAAGGCAATTATTTTTGGAATTCAGGAATGTTTTCCTTTTCTATAGAAACTATTAAAGATGAGTTTGAGAAACATCACAAAGAGCTTGGGCATGTTTTAAATAATTGGGATTTAGAGGAAGTTTTAACAAAATTCCATACTCTAACGAGTATTTCTATTGATAATGCGATTGCGGAAAAGTCAGATACTATTAAGATGGTACCTTTGGATATTTATTGGAATGATATTGGTTCATTTGAATCCTTGCATGAATATTTTGAGAAGACAGATGATGAAAATGTTCTTAAGGGTGATGTGCTAGATCTAGGTTGTAAAAATTCTATGCTAATATCAGACAGTAGGTTAGTTGTAGGGTTAGGGTTAGAGGATGTTTTTATAATTGAAACGCCTGATGTTGTTTTAGCGATGAAAAAGGGTGCGGGGCAAAAAGTTAAGGATGTTATTGAAACATTAGAACAAAGAGATGAGGTAGAGACTCACGCTAGAGTAGTAAGACCGTGGGGGGCATATACTGTTTTACTAGATAAAGAAAAATATAAGGTTAAAAAGATTGAGGTTAATATTGGTCAAAGACTAAGCCTTCAATCCCATGAGCACAGAAATGAACACTGGGTAGTTGTAAAGGGAGAAGCATTAGTTCAAATTGATGAAAAAGAAATGATAGTAAAAGAAAATGAGAGCGTGTACATCCCTAAAAAGGCAAAACATAGACTGTCAAATTTTGGGGAAGAACGTGTTGAGCTTATCGAAACACAACAAGGTGAATATACAGGTGAGGATGATATTATTAGGTACGAGGATATTTATAATAGAGTAAGTACGTGACGCTGTTTATTAAAGTAAGACAGATTTTTTAAATGTTTTCATGTTTTGTTCAACGGATGAAATGAATTGGAAATCTGGTGGAAAGTCACCATAAGTAGAGCTATATTTAGAGGTAGGTATTCTAAATATAGCTCTAAATTTAGTCGGAAAGCTATTTTTTAGATTGTTATAAGTTTTTTCTTTGTTAAAAACCTGTAGGGCAACTATTACTACGGTAAATTCGTCGCTTATTTTTTCTTCACCGTTTCCTTTAATTACAGTTATATTATTATTTAATTTATATTTTTTTAAGTATTTTTTGCATTTCTCCACTGCTTCTTCATCAATGTCCATTGCAGTTACTTTCGCGCCAGTTATTTTTGCTATATGAATAGCGGTAAATGGGATAGCACCACATCCAATATTCAAAACATTATCGTTAGCATTTATATTAGCTAGCTCTATTTCTTTGGCGATAACATTTTTATATATTCTATAATACAAATAAAATGTTGGATAAAACATACCGCTTAATTTTTCCCAAGTTGCAAATATTTTTTTCATAAAGAATCTTCCCTCTTTTCTTTTATTTTGCCAAGGTTAAAACTAAGAAGAAAACCACATAGTAATAATATAATTGATATTGCTATTAAAACAGGTGATAAGACGTTAGTCCAATTTGTTGATATGGATACTTGGAATATTGAAGAGCCGAGCAAGCCTATTATAAAGTAGTAGGTTTTAGATGGATATTTTTTTATTAGCCAAGAGATAGCTTTTGCGCAAGTTACAATTCCAAGTAGGATACCTAGAGCAAAGAAAATACCTTGAATTAATAATCTTTGAGATATAACATTAAGTATGTTTTGATATTCTCCTAAGCTAACTAAAAGGGCAGAGCCTGAAATACCTGGGATTATCATAGTGGCACTTGTTACGGCACCTAGGAATAGAAATTTTAGGGCATCTTGAATTCTGAATGTAGTAATATTAAAAATACCTAAAAATGAAGATTGTATTGCGTTGTCCATTAAGTTTTCTGTAGGTGATTGTTCTTGAATGGACAATAAAACAGCTAAAGAGCAAGCTAAAAAAAGGAGAAAAACCCTAAAAAAAGTGGGTTTCATATCCTCGTTAAGTTTAAAAATCATTGGTATAGATCCTAGTACTAAACCAATGATAAAGATAAAAGTTAGAGTCTCTAGAAAGCTTATTGAAAATATCCACGTTAAGATTGAAGCGCAAAAAAGCCCTCCAATAACGACCCCTATACCTATAAGAACAAGAAATCTTAAACTTTTAAATCTATATTCTTTAGATGTGAAAAGCTCATCAATTGACTTTAGCATCTTATCATATATACCCATTATAAGTGCCATTGTACCAGCAGAAACTCCTGGTATAGCATTGGAAAAGCCAAGTACAATTCCTTTTAGAATTAGTTTGAACAAAATATTTACCTCCCTAAAATCTATATCTGTTAGATTCTATATTAAGACATACTAAAATTCAATATCCTTTTTGTAGAAGTTAGTATAAATGTAACATTTTACCAAGCATTTAGATACTTTTTCTCTTTGTAAGTTGCAAAAAAGCCAATTATGGGCTAATATATTTTTATAAAGTTAATTTTTATTTTTTAGGAGATTTTTTAATGATTAAAACAAATCAGATTTTAAAAAAACAGCTAATTGTGGTTTTAAAAGAAAATGGATTTTTTGAATTGGACTTCGAGGATGCTAAAGAAAAGATTGAAGCAGATCAAATTGAATATCAGGATAAATTTTTGCAACGTTTTAATAATGATCCAATTGAGGCATTGTTGTTTTTAGGTCTTGATAAATACGGGGTTAGACTTAGCCCTTCAATTAATTTTATAAAGAGTATATCATACAAGTTTTCTAAAAAGCTAATTAAGACGCCAGATATAGAAGAACTTAGGGATAAAGTGAATGTAAACTTAGAAACAGAGGAGGTTAATGATTTTTTAGAAAACGCGCCATTTTTAAATAAAATGGAGTATTTGGATTTTGAATGGATAGGGAAGTTTTGGGAAAGTCTAAACAAAGGTTTTTCTAGACTTATAAAAGCTTATGATAAAAGTGTGAGTGATTTTTTTTCATCGTATAATAAAGATATTCAATTGGCAGGCCGCGTTTTTTTTCATCTTGTAGAGAGTAAAAAAGATGACTATCCGTTTGCCTTTATGGCTACTTATTCAACGAATGTATCTGAGGATAAGGGGTCAAAACACTTACCTTTGAAAAATGCTCTTGTGGAGTTTGGGAAAAATAGCAAGAAACTTTTGGGGCTATTGTCAACAGTAAATAAAGCGTCACAAAGAAGTTCTTTAATTGCAGAGTTTATAGATAGTGGAGAGATATTTCACCCTATAGGCTTAACTGCGAAAGAGTTGTATACATTTTTAACAGAGATACCGCTATATGAAGAGTCGGGTATTTTGTGTCGAATACCAAATTGGTGGAAGAATAGGACAAACTCTCTTAAAATGTCTTTAAGTGTAGGAAATGCGAAAAAGTCAATTCTAAATAAAAAGGCGCTTGTGGATTTTGATGCAAGAGTATCATTAGGGGATGAGAGTTTAGATATAGATGAACTGAAAAAATTGCTATCTGAGGCCGAAGGCTTAGCGTTTATAAAGGGCAAATGGGTAGAGGTAAATCATAAGAGGTTAGAAGAAACGCTAAAGGCTTACGAACAGGCGCAAAAATTAATGCAAAAAGAAAATATGACAATGCTTGAAGCTATGCGTTTTCAGCTTGACGCAAAGAAAGCTTTAAAAGTAGATACTGAAAATTGTGATATTGAAATCACTAATGGTGAATGGATGGAATCGGTTATAGAAAATTTAAGGCATCCAGAAAAAATAGAAAAAATAGATTATGGAAAGGATTTTCGAGCTCAATTAAGGCCATATCAAGAAAAAGGGGTAAGTTGGCTTAATTTTATGAAAAACCTTGGATTAGGTGCGTGCCTTGCTGATGACATGGGACTTGGTAAGACAGTTCAGATAATTGCACTTTTGAGTCATGTTCGTGCTCAAAAAGGCGAGAAAGCGCTTTTAGTAATCCCTGCATCGCTAATGGGGAACTGGAAAAACGAGATCCTAAAGTTTTGCCCCAAACTTAAATTTTCATTATTGCATCCGTCTGAAAATAAAAATATAGATAATGAATATAGCGAAATAATAAAAAATCACGACCTTTTAATAACAACATATGCGATGTTATCAAAGTATGAATGGATAAAAGAGGTTAATTGGGATAGCGTGATCTTAGATGAGGCACAAGCTATAAAAAATCCAGGTACAAAGCAAACAAGAACAGTAAAACAGCTAAAGACAGCATATAGGATTGCTATGACTGGTACACCCATAGAGAATCGACTGTCAGATTTGTGGTCTTTATTTGATTTTTTAAATAAGGGGCTACTAGGAAGTCCAAAGGAGTTTTCAGAGTACACGAAAAAGTTAAAAGAAAGTGAAGAGGGATTTTCTAAGCTAAAAAAAGTTGTTTCCCCTTTTATCTTAAGAAGACTAAAAACTGATAAAACTGTTATTTCCGATCTTCCTGATAAGGTTGAAATGAAAACGTACTCTAATCTTTCTAAAAAACAGGTGGCATTTTATAAATCTTTGGTAACTGAATTAGAAAAAAAGCTTGAGTCAGCGGATGAAGGAATACAAAAGAAGGGCCTTGTGTTATCATATTTAATGAGATTTAAACAGCTTTGTAATCACCCAGACCAATATTTGGGGCAGAGCCAGTACGCTCAAAAAGATAGTGGGAAGTATGAAAGGCTTGCTGAGATTTGCGAGACTATTTATAAGAAAAGAGAAAGAGTTCTTATATTTACTCAGTTTAAAGAAATTACAGAGTATTTAAAAGTGTTTTTGGATGAAATATTTGAACATGAAGGTCTTGTGCTACATGGCTCTACACCTGTAAATAAAAGAAAAGACATTGTTGGTAAGTTTCAAGGTGATGACTATGTTCCGTTCATAGTGCTTTCGATTAAAGCTGGGGGGGTTGGGCTGAACTTAACAGCGGCAAATCATGTGGTACATTTTGACAGATGGTGGAATCCTGCAGTGGAAAATCAGGCTACAGATAGGGCATTTAGAATAGGTCAGAAAAAGAGTGTTATTGTCCATAAATTCATAACGAATGGTACTATTGAAGAAAAGATAGATGGTATGATAGAAGAAAAAATGAAACTATCTGGAGAAATTATTTCAGATTCTCAAGAGGATCTGATCACCCAAATGGATAATAGAGAATTGATAGATTTATTTAGATTAAAATTGTAAGGGTTAACTATTCTTAGGTGTGAAAGGTTTTGGCTAAATATTTATTAAAAAGAGGGATGAATTATGAGTTTTTATGACGATTTTCCAGCATATGTACCCGTAGCAGAAAAAAAGGCAGCTGCTATTAGAGCGGTAGAAAAACTAAAAAAGAAAAATAAAGACATAAGACCCGTTATCATTGAGGGAAGAAAACTTGCTAAGACGTGGTGGGGGAAATCCTGGAATGATAACCTTGAAAGCTATGCGGACTTTTCAAACCGTATAAGCAGAGGTAGAAGCTATGTTAGGCATAGGGCAGTGCTAGATTTAAAAATTACAAGTGGAGAGGTAACAGCTCTGGTAAAGGGGAGCTCTCCTAAACCGTATGAAGTAGACATTTCAATATCCCCGATATCTACGGAATTGTGGGAGGGAATTGTTAAAAAATGCAAAGGGAAAATAGAATCGTTAGAGGAGTTAACGGAAG
>CAZTHU010000061.1:0-9046 GCA_964613575.1 uncultured Eubacteriales bacterium
ATAGAGTTTAAAGCCTCGCAAGAAGAAAAGGATATGATTACAACGGATAGGGCTGAGTTGGAGGAGTTAAAAAGAAAGCGAAAAATCTCAAGAGCAATTGAGGATGAGGATGGTTTAGATGACTTCTAGAAGCGATAACTTTAAAGAGCTTCTAGCTCCTGCAGGTAATATGGATTGTTTAAGGGCAGCTGTTGAAAGTGGAGCTGATGCAGTTTATTTAGGATTATCTGAGTTTAGTGCTAGAAAGTTTGCTGGAAATTTTTATTTAGATGAATTAGATGAGGCAGTAAAATATGCCCACATAAGAAATGTTAAGATTTATCTTACGATGAATACATTGATATTAGATAAAGAGATGGACGATGCCCTTTTATTGGCTAAAAAAGCTTATTTAAAGGGTATCGATGCTTTTATAACTCAAGATTTGGGATTTTCTTTTAGGCTAAAGAATAAGATTCCTGATGTAGAGCTACACGGGAGTACTCAAATGACGGTATTTAATGAGCATGGAGCAAATTTTCTATATCAATTAGGATTTTCTCGGGTTGTTCTTGCAAGAGAGCTTAGTTTAGAACAGATAAAGAAGGTGTCTAAAGAAAGTTTAATTGAAACTGAAATATTTGTACATGGAGCGCTTTGTGTGTGCTATTCTGGACAGTGCTTGATGAGTAGTTTAATTGGTGGAAGAAGTGGAAATAGAGGAAAGTGTGCACAGCCTTGTAGACAAAATTACAGGATTTTAGAAGATGGAAAGAGCCTTTATGAGGGAAATTTATTATCTACGAGGGATTTGTGCCTTCTTGAAAATTTGACAGATGTTGTAAAATCAGGGGCGAGATCTTTTAAAATTGAGGGTCGAATGAAGAGTCCTGAATATGTTGCAACTGTTGTAGATGTCTATAGAAGGCATTTAGACTTAATAAAAAAAGGAGGGAAGCCTTCTTTTGATTTGATTAAAGAAGATTTGACGAAACTAAAGCTTTCATATAATAGGGGTGGGTTTACTGCTGGCCATATTATGGGGGCTAAGGATGTTATAAACACTGGATATCAGGGGCATCAGGGGGTAAGGGTAGGTAGAATTATTAAGTATGATAAAAAAAGGCGGTTGGTTTTATTAGAGCTTGAAACGAGCGTTTTTAATAGTGATTACGTTTGTATTGAAAATGATGATGGTTTTAGTATTTCTTATATTGAGGTTTGTGGTCAGAAACGAGATTTTGCAAAAGAAAAAGAATGTGCTTGGATCGGCTTTGCAAAACAACATGTTAATGTTGGAGACTATTTATTTAAAACGTTTGATAAGGCTTTGAGGCAGGATGCCTTAAGTATAGTTAGAAACGGATGTAAAAGAAAAGTTCCAGTGGACATTAATGTATGGGTAAAAAAAGACCATCCATTGGAGTTGGAGGTTTGCGAGGGGGATTTATCGGTAAGGGTTAAAAGTGATACAATGCCAGAGATGGCTAAAAAAACTGCAATAGATCAAGAAAAAATTAAGCAGGCGGTAAGTAAGAGTGGTCAGACAGTTTTTACAGTAAATGATGTAAAAGTTTTTCTTGATAGCGGGCTTTTTGTTTCTGTAAGTGTTGTTAATGATTTAAGAAGGAAGGCGTTAGAGGTATTTTTAATAAAAAAAGAGCAAGCTAGTAGTAAAAGAGAGGTTAAAGAGGTTAAAGAGGTTTTTGTAGCTGGTGAGCTAAAAGAATTTAAGGGGTCGAAGATATCGTTGTATTTTTATAGAGTTTTAGAATGGCTAAGCAACGAAGTTGATTTGGAAAGACTATTTAAGATTTTTGATAGAGTTGGGCGGGTATATTTTCGCATTGGTGAAATTTTTGATGAAAAAATAGATGAAGTTGTTTTAGCACTAAATTCTAAAGGGGTCGAGGTTTTTGTAAGCCTACCGCTCATACAAGAAGTAGAGCCTGATAATAGGTATATTTCTAGGATGAAGAAGCTTAGAATAGATGGTGTGATGTTATCTAATGTATCTCAGATTAAAATGTTTTGCGATAAAGGGTTTAGGCTTTGTGTTGACCAGGGTATTAATGCAATAAATACTGATAGCTTAAGGCTTTTGAAAAAAAATGGGGTAGAATGTGTGACAAGTTCTCTAGAACTTGACAAATCAAGTTTTAAAACACTTTTTGCAAAAAAACATATGGATGTTGAAGTGATTTGTTGCGGGAGAATTTCGGTTATGCTTACAAAGTGTTGTTTGAAAAATAAGACGGGATGTTGTGAAAAAGAAAATTTTGAGTTTGAGGGGAAAGGTAGAGCTAAAAATTTTGTTTTGTGCGATAAGAAAACATGTTTGACTGAAGTTTTTAATGCGGATAAAATATTTTTGCTTGGAGAATTAGAAAATATAAAAGAGGATTTTGCAGATTTTACTAGAATTAATATAACAGATGAGAGTATTTACGAACTTGAAAGTTATGTTGAGGCTTGTGAAGATTTTTCGAATAAGACCAAGATTGATTTAAAGGATTTTGAAGGTTATACGAAGGGCTATTTTTCAAAGAGTAAGCAAGGTAAGTTTTAACAATTCTTCAGGGAGGTTTTTGTATGATGAGCAATATTGATGTGTTTATAAAGCTTGGTGAAAATGGTAAAGTTCCAGAGTATAAGTCTAAGGATGCTGCAGGGTGCGATTTGTATGCTACTAAGGATTTTGTGATAAGACCTGGTGAGACAAAGGTTATGCCTCTTGATTTTATTATTGCTATGGATTCTAATATAGAGGCGCAAATTAGACCTAGGAGTGGGCTTTCTCTTAAAACTACTTTGCGAATGCCAAATTCAATCGGAACAATTGATAGCGATTATAGAAATGAGGTTGGTATTCTTCTTACAAATGAATATGATATTGCAAACCTTCCTTATCAGATAGCTAGAGATGTTGGATTGCTTCAAAAGTTAAATGATGATTACAAAGAAATGTCGCTTAGAGAGTACTTGAATAAAACGGAGCAAGAATTCCCGTTTATGTTGACGCTAAGCACTATATTGAATTCAACTTTATATGTAGATAAGTGGGGAAATCCTTACGGAACTGTGTATATAAAAAAAGGAGATAGGATTTGTCAGATGGTGTTTAATGAATATAAGAGGGCTAATTTCATAGGAAGTGAAAAAGTTGAGGGTATTGGAAATGATAGAGGGGGTGGATTTGGTCACACCGACGAGGCGAAAAATTCTAATGATGGAGCTAATGCTGAGGAAATATCAAAAGATGATGGAAATAAAAAAGAAGATGTGGAAGATGTGGAAGAGGTGGAAGAGGTAGCCTTGGATGACACATTTTCTCATAAGTACGCCTATTGCTTAAGACCGAGGTTTAAAACTAGAACCAAGCCTAAGGCAAGAAAAAGGATTAAAAAGTCAAAATAAAAAACGAGGACAGATTTGTTTGTTGACAAATCTGTTTTTTTTTGTTGGGGACAGGTTAGTTTTTTTGCCTTAAAAAATTTAGGGGATTTTTTGAAAATGGATAAAAAAATGTTGACAATGATGGGGTTAGATGTTAAATTTACATTTGGTGAGGAAGTATAAAATATAGAAGTGTGAGTGCTTTTGGAGAGTTTTAACACTTATTTGGGGGTGGAGTATGTCAAAGTATATACTTTCAGTTTTGGTTGAAAATAATCCTGGGGCTTTAGCTAGGATTTCAGGTCTTTTTAGTAGGAGAGGGTTTAACATTGATAGTCTTGCTGTTGGAGTTACGGAAAATCCACTTATATCTCGTATGACCATTGTAGTTTGCGGGGATGAATACATCGTTGGGCAGGTTTCGAAGCAACTTAAAAAATTGATAGATGTTATTGAAATTAAAAGGTTAGAAAAAGAGTCGTCGGTGGTAAGGGAACTTGGATTTATAAAGGTAAGTACTGAAGACAAAAATCGTACGGAAATAGCTCAGGTTGTTGAGATTTTTAGGGCTAAGATTGTAGATATATCAAGAAAGAGTTTGGTTATTGAGATATCTGGGGTTGGAGAAAAGATTGATGCTTTAATTGATCTAGTTGAGCCCTTTGGTATAGAGGAAATAGTAAGAACTGGTACAATCTCAATAGGTAGAGGAGAAAGTGGAAGTGGAAGTTGGAAGGCAGAAAGTGAGTAGGGTGTAGTGATTAGTGACTAGAGTATTAGAGGAGAATTTATTTTGCGTGAAACAATCGCAATCAAAGATAATTTATTCGAGCAATTTGTCAAAATTATTATAAGGGAGGAATTTTTTATGAAACTTTACTATGATAAGGATTGTAATAACGAAATCTTAAAGGGTAAAACTATTGGGATTTTAGGTTATGGGAGTCAAGGGCATGCACATGCATTGAATTTGAAAGATAGTGGTTTTGATGTGATAGTTGGGTTGAAGGAATCCTCTAAGAGTGTTGAAAAAGCAAAGGCAGAAGGTCTTAGGGTTGAAGAGCCATTTAAGGCTTGTCAATTGTCACAGGTTATTATGATGCTTATTCCAGATCAAGTGCAGGCTCAAGTATATAAAGAATGTGTAGAACCTAATTTAGAGACTAGTAATATTTTGATTTTTGCACATGGATTTAATATTCACTATAATCAAATTGATCCGCCAGTAGATGTAGATGTTATTATGGTAGCACCAAAAGGGCCTGGTCATACTGTTAGAAGTCAGTTTGAGGAAGGAAAAGGGGTTCCATCTTTAATAGCCATTTCACAGGATTATTCAGGTAGCGCAAAAGATTTTGCTCTAGCGTATGCATCTGGAATAGGAGCAGGTAGAGCTGGCATTTTTCACACAACATTTAAAGAAGAGACAGAAACAGATCTTTTTGGGGAACAGGCAGTATTGTGTGGAGGCGTAACAGAGCTTATTAAGGCAGGTTTTGAGACTTTGGTAGAAGCTGGATACAAGCCAGAGATAGCATATTTTGAGTGTTTGCACGAGATGAAATTAATTATTGACTTGATGAACAAGGGCGGATTTTCTTATATGAGGCATTCAATAAGTGATACAGCAGAATATGGAGACTATGTAACAGGAAAGAGGATTATCACTGATGAAACTAGAAGTAATATGAAGAAGGTTTTAAGTGAGATACAAGATGGTGATTTTGCAAGCAAATGGATTGCAGAGAACAATGCTAGTAATAAAGCAAACTTTTTAGCGATGAGAAGAAATGAGAGAGAACATGAGATTGAAAAAATTGGTAAAAAAATTCGTGAGATGATGTCATGGCTGTAGGGAGGATTATTTATGGAAAAAATACATATATATGATTCTACTTTGAGAGATGGTGCGCAAGGTCCTGGAATATCTTTCTCAGTTGAAGATAAGCTAAAGATAGTAAGAAAGCTTGATGAAGTAGGGGTGAGCTATATTGAGGCTGGGAATCCAGGCTCTAATCCGAAAGATTTAGAGTTTTTTGAGAAGCTTTCAAAGGAAAAATTAAGTAACGCAAAGATTATTGCTTTTGGGAGTACGAGGAAGGTAGGAGTAAAGGTTTCTGATGATAAGAATGTTAGGTCTTTAATGGATGTGGGAACAGATGCAGTTGCAATATTTGGTAAAAGTTGGGATTTTCATGTTACTGATATTTTAAAGGCGAACCTTGATGAAAACCTAAGCATGATATATGACACATGCCTTTATTTTAAAGAAAATGGCAAAGAAGTGGTTTATGATGCTGAGCATTTTTTTGATGGATTCAAAGCAAATAAGGAGTATGCTTTAAAGTCATTAGAGATGGCTGTTAAGGCGGGGGCAGATTCAGTTTGCTTGTGTGATACCAACGGAGGGTGTCTTCCAGATGAAATCTTTGAGATTACCAAGAGCGTTGTGGAGTGCTTTGAAGTTGAAGTTGGAATCCATTGTCATAATGATAATGGAATGGCTGTAGCAAACTCTGTTATGGCTGTAAAGGCTGGAGCAAGGCAAGTTCAGGGAACTTTAAATGGATATGGAGAAAGGTGTGGGAACTTAAACTTAACAACTGTTATTCCACCTCTTCAAATAAATCTGGGGTTTGACTGTATTCCAAGTGTGAGTTTGGCTAGGATTACAGAGAGTTTCAAATATATTGATGAGGTTTCTAATGCTACGCATGACGATAAAACACCCTATGTTGGGCGAAATGCTTTTGCACATAAGGCGGGAATGCATGCAGATGCGGTTCATAAAAATTCTAGTGCTTATGAGCATATTTCTCCAGATGTGGTAGGAAATGAGAGGCTGTTTTTGATGTCAGAGGTTTCAGGAAGAACGGCTATTTTAAGGCTTATTAACAAGGTTGATCCTAGTATTGATAGGAATTCTCCAAAGGCAATTGAGATTTTAGAAAAATTAAAAGAGTTAGAATATGAAGGTTATCAGTATGAGTGTGCAGAAAGTTCATTTGAGATAGTTGTTCGCAAAATTTTGGGTAAATACAAGTCGTTTTTCTCGTTAGAAGACTTTAAACTCGTTGTAACGGAGCCTACACCGAACCAGATCAATTCTTCAGCAATGCTTAAAATTCATGTTGGGGAGCAAACTGAGATTGTTGCAAGCGAGGGTGAGGGTCCTGTTAATGCATTAGACAAGGCGCTTAGAAAGGCTTTAGAAAAGTTTTATCCTCAAATAAGTAGGGTTAAGCTTAAAGATTATAAGGTGAGGGTTTTAGATTCTTCGTCGGCTACAGCTGCAAAGGTTAGGGTTATGATTGAGTCAAGCGATGGAGTTGAAACATGGAACACAATTGGAGTTTCAAACGATATATTAGAGGCTAGCTGGAAGGCTTTGGTAGATTCTATTGAATATAAGCTTATGAAAGAATTTTTGATGCTTTAATGAAAGGGGTATTTTTATGATTAAGTACAATCTTTTGGCAGTTTTTGCTTTTGTTTTTACTTTGGGATTACTCTCGTCTACAGGATATGCTGAAAGGGTCTATTATGAAACAAGTATGTTGGATGAAGATACCATACGTATAGAGTTAAAGGTTGAGGGACAAGATTTGTCTGCAAATGTTTATCCAGCATTTTATGAGCTAAGAGAGGGAAGAGTTTTAACGGTAGGGTATGAAATGTCTGATGGAAAATATCACAAACCTTATTTTGATTTTGATTTAAGAAAAACAAGAGACACCTTAATGATTGTACTTTATGGAGTTGGGGAGGATGTTCCTAAAAAGCTTTCTGATATAGAGGATATCTATGAGAAAGAGCATATTTTGCATCTATATGACAGTAAAATAGTTGAGGGAAAAGAAAGTGGAGAGTTTGGTATAAATGAGAATGTAACTCGTGCTGAGTTTGTGACGATGGTTTGTCGTACGCTTGGCATTGAGCCAGTAATGCGAGAAAGTGATTTTGAAGATTTAAAGGGGCATTGGGCAAAGGGATACCTTTTAGCAGGAGTAGATATGGGGTTTGTAGATGTTTATGAGGATACCTATATTTTCCCAAATCAGAAGGTAAACCTTGCTCATGCTAGCGTAATAGTTGATAATGCGTTTGATTTACAGGTACATACTGTTGACGAATATGATAAAATTAGACAGGGAATGTGGTTTAGCGATGCTGTAAAAAAGATGTTTGATGCAAGGCTTTTATATGTTTTCGAGTCTATATATTATTTTGATTTTGACGAAGAAAAGAACTTAACAAGAGCTGATGTTGCGATGATTATAAGCCGTGCAAAACTAAATCAAGGGATTATAGGAACAAGTTAGAGTGAGTTTGTCTTTTCACGCACCATTTTAATATGTTTAATACCTTCTTCTATATAAATATCTGATACGGTTTTAAAGCCTAAACTTTGATAGAAGTCTTCTAAATACTTTTGAGCAGATATTTTGATGCATACTTCGTTAAGCTCATTTTCAATAAAATCTATGGCCTCTTTAAGAATTTTTCTACCTAGGTTTTGACCCCTTCTATTTTTGCATACTAATACCCTACCTATAGAAATTTCGGGATACGACACCCCTTTTTCTAAAATTCTTAAATATGCAACGATTTCGTCATCTTCTTGGAAAAATAAATGGTAAGCGTTTTTATCCTTATTATCACAATCTTGATAATGGATATTTTGTTCAATGACAAAAACCTCATTTCTTTTTAGTAATATGCCATATAGTTCACTTGGTGTTAAATCGCTAAATTTTTTGTTCTTAAAAATCATAATATTAGCTCCTTTGTTTTTTATTAGGAAATTATATCATTTTATAGTTAAAAAGCAAGTGCAGTATGTAACATAGGCAAATATAAACAGAAAGCTTAGCTTTCAGGTAGGATTTTCGCTTACATTTCAGTTCACAGTAACGTTACATCGAAATAGTACCCTAAATAATCGAATTGCTGTAATTGAAAAAATTAACCATATTTACGTTAAATATGCTAAAATGATTTAGGAAATATTTTTGAAGAAATTAACCATATTTACGTTAAATATGCTAAAATGATTTAGGAAATATTTTTGAAGAAATTAACCATATTTATGTTAAATATGCTAAAATGATTTAAGAAATAGTGATGTGAAGCCTGATGTTTTAGGTGATGTTTATGAATATAAGAGGTTATGTGATGTATGGGGAGAGGAATATATAAAAGTTAAGGCTGAATACGGGGGAGAACAGGCTTTAGACCCTGATGAGCATAGATATCAAAGACCACAAGGTCACTTTTGGATTGATGTTAGAAAGGTATCTAAGAATTCTTGCGAAGGCTCTTAAATAAGGTTTTTAATAAGATAGAAGCTTTAAACCCTAAACTATACGAGATCTTTAAGTGCTTGATTTATTAATTGGTATAGTGAGAGTAAATTTGGAAGATAATTAAATAACAATAAAAAGGAGGCGTCTGTGAGTGAACAAGAAAAAGATATATATTGACACTTCGGTGATAAGTCATTTGAAAGCTGATGATGTACCTGAAAAAATGAAGGATACATTAGATCTTTGGAGGGAACTTGAAACGGGTAAATATGATGTGATTATTTCTGATATTACTATAGAGGAATTGTCAATGTGTCCTGAACCTAAAAAAAATATATTGTTTAGTTATTTAGAGAAGTTGAATT
>CAZTHU010000062.1:0-9003 GCA_964613575.1 uncultured Eubacteriales bacterium
GATATCTTCTTATAATAAGGCGATTTTGTATGTGCTCTTTGTATTTCTTTTAGATATTTTTCTAGGATTTCCTTATTCTCTATAGTTTTGGGCAAAAATATGAATTTTTCCGCATTGAAATTTCGCCAATCGTTAACATCTTCCAAGAACTTCCCAAGATGCGGCAGTTCTTCAAATATTGGTGTCCCGTAATATGGCATAAAGCGCATAACTGAAGAGATTTTTATAGGCATCTGTTTTATTGTGTCAACGGTCTCTTGCAAGCTTTTTTGTGTCTCGCCCGGCAGTCCTACTATAAAAAGTCCCTGTGTCCAAATTTCATTTTCAAACAAGAACATCAAATCAGACTTTAAAGTTTTTACGCTTACACCATCCTTGTGTGCATTTAGTATTTCTTCCGAAAAAGACTCTATTCCAAAGTATGCAACATACAATCCAGCCCGTTTTAACGCCAATACCATTTTTCTATCAAAATCACTTCTTAAAAAACAATTAAATGATATTTTAAGGTTTCTAACCTCTATTTCTCTACAAAAATCCATTATCCTCTTTTTATCTAGGGTAAATAAATCATCAAAAAAATCAAAATGCTTAACCCCAAAATCTTCATGTAAACATTGTATTAAATCAACCACATATTTAGCACTATTAAATCTCACCTTTTTATTTGCAGTTGCATTATAGCAAAAACTACACTTAAAAGGACATCCCCTTGATGTAACAAGATTTGCCGCAGGTTTTTTAGGATAAGTAAACGGAAACGGCTTAGTATGTTTAGGAAAATTAGGAAGCAAGTCATACGCAGGAAAAGGCAATTCGTCCAAATCACACAAATCTTCATTTGACTGTTCTTTCCCATAAATCTCTCCATCTTTAACATAGAAAACCCCAGGTATGTTTTCGCCACTTCCCCTTCTAATAATATCTCGAAAAGCATACTCACCATCGCCCACTATTAAATAGTCAATATTTTCAAAATCCTTTAATAATTTTTCTTTATGAAGAGAAACATGAACACCACCAAAAACTGATTTAACATTTGGATTCTCTTTTTTCACCATACTACAAACCTGATAGGCATCGTTAAAATTATATGTCAAAGTAGAAAACCCTACATAATCGGGCTTAAATCTACAAATCTCTTTTACTAGCGCTTTATTTGTCTTCTTAAATTTAACTGCAGCATCTAATATTTTAACCTCATTCCCCGCATTTCTTAAAACTGCTGCAATAGACATCACTCCAACAGGTGTATAGTTTCCTATAACGCTTGAAAACTTAATCTCATCCTTGCTATCGTAACCCTTTGAAGCAAATAATACTACTCTCAACACCGCACACACCCTTTTTAAAAAAACTTAAGATTTCTGTTTATTATACACTAACTTTCCCTATCTTTTCAAGCTAAGAAACTTTATCATTAAGGAAAACACCTTACATACCGATAAAATAGTTAAGCAATAAAGCAACACCTGAAAACTTCTATTAGTCAGAAAGGAGTTCAAAATGGACGAGCAGTTCACCTATTTTATTAATTCACTCGATAATTTAATTTTCACAGGTGTTACAACGGCATTTTTCGCCCTATTTTATGTTGCAATTGGCATTGGTGTCATAAAAAGGATGTTTGTTTTTGGCAACACACAAACATTGAGCACTGCAAATAAAATCATAATGACCGCCTTTATAAGTGGCGTAGTTATGATGATTATACTTCCTATAAGAGATGCCGTAACCGACGAGCTTAGTGTTGAGGTTACAAACTTGCCCTCTATAGAGGTTCAAGAAGGGGCTGACTTTGATTATTCTGCTATTGAAGGACCACTAAGCGGTTTGGAAAA
This sequence comes from uncultured Eubacteriales bacterium, assembly GCA_964613575.1. GTDB lineage: Bacteria > Bacillota > Clostridia > CAZTHU01 > CAZTHU01 > CAZTHU01. The sequence goes on from CAZTHU010000062.1 coordinate 1,842, forward strand.
TCTAGCCGATACGGTGCATGCAGCAATGTATGCGGTAATCATTGGCCTAGCTGTTATAAGCGTTGGTATTTCAGCTCTTCGAATTAAATTTTCTTTAGGTAATCCTGAGATTATAGCCGAATCAAGAAAAATGATAAAAATAACGATAATTTCAGCTGTTATAATGATGTCAGCAAGTATGATCTTTAGATATTTTATCGACTTTTTTAATGAAACCGTCCCAAACCCTATCCTTGACTCAATAACCGAGCGTGAAGATAGAGGTGGTTCTTTAGGTGATTGGACCCAGCGGCCTAAACCTAGCAGAGACAAATCCTATACCCAAAAAATAAATAGAGCCCCAGAACCAGGGTTTATTATATATCAAGGCACCACCGGACCTGGAAACGGTGGGAGCTTCCATACTTATCCTATAAGACCAACCTTAGGTGAAAGCTATTCTTTCAAAAAAACTCATGAAACGAGAGACGGAGCCATCAGGCATTATCGTGGAATTTCGCTTGCAAGAAGCTTAAACGAAAATGCCATGATATGGGTTTTTGTCAACTCAGGATATAAAGTTACCGTTACATCAAATGATGGTCACTTTACTATAAGAGCTCCAAGAATAGACGAAGATAACGGGCTAGAAGATTTAAGGGTTCGCGAGCCAAGTGACTTTCAAATAACAGATAACACCACAAGATCAGCCCTAGAAGAAGGCGAAGACTATATCACATTAGAAGAAGGTGAAAATTTACCATCTCCCAAAAATACTTTTGTCGCAATGGCCTTTTCCACTACTGTAGGTTGGAATTGGGACACTAGACGTGCCTACGAAGAATATGATTTATCTAGGGCAAATTATAGATATATAGGCGCTCTAAAATGGGAAGATGATCTATCTTCAGGTTCATACTCTATAAACTTTGTTTTTTCAGAAGATGATGAGCCGCAAAAAAGCTTCCAAAGAATTAATCTTCTTGAAGATGAGGACATAGATGACCCTGAACAAATACCTGTTCCTCAAAATGAACAAAACTATATTTTAATTGAGGATATATCCGAAGAGATTGCTAACACCCCATTTTTATATACAGGTCATGCACTACTCGATCCCGATGAGCCAGCTCCCACTATAACCGAACCAAGTCATCCTTTTAGAGATCGACCTCAGGTTCCTAACGACATTACCAATGATGGATGGCTAACCTCAGATAATCTTGAGGATTTAAAAAATGCGGCAGCCCGATTATCACGATTTGAATTAAGACAACGCCTAAGCGATGAGTGGAGAGTTAATCAATAACGCCAAAAATATAAAACCAGATTTATTGAATCACTTAGAAAGGAGATTTACAAATGAAAATGAAATTTAAAGATATAAAGATAAGCTACACAATCACATTTTTGTCTTGTCTTATTCTAATAATTTTTTATCTATGGTGGTACTTTAACAGCTTAATTTTAGACGAGATAGGTAGTTTTTCTATTGTCTTTAAAACTAATACAATATACCTTTTTGTTTTTTCAATAATCTGTTACGCCCTCTTTTTTATTCCAATATTTTTAAGTGGGACAAGCGTTCAAAAAAAGCTAAATTCAACTTTTAACGAAGACTTTGTCCATCTTTTTGATATTATTAATAAGATTGGTGCGATCGTCTTATCACTTTTCTTATTCCTTATATTCTATAATGAACTACATTTAAAAGCTATCAGTTTTATAAATGCTCAAAGTTTTAATGAATTAGCACCATTAAGTAGCAGGGACATTGGTTATTTTATATTCCAAAGACCTTTCATAGTAGCCTTAAGTAAAAATATTTTTATAGCACTTATAGCTTCTTTCGCCTATTCAGTATTTTTGTATATTGCAGGTTTCGAAATCTATGCGCTTTATCTAAGAAAAAAAAGAGCTAGGCATATCCATTATGCTCAAATAAAAAACATTGGGAAAAAGACATTTTGGCTAAATCCAAAATTTTATGATATAATGAAATTACAAGAAAACACCTCTCAAGAATTATCAAAAACCACTAGAGGTGGTAAACTCAAAAAGAAAGGCAAGTTTTTCGACAAAGTGTTTTTCGTAAGAGATATCAACGAATTTTATACTAAATCTGGATTAAATAAAATAACCCTACAAAAGATACTGTTCGTACTATATACAATTTTTAACATGCTAAAGAAAAACTATAAAAAACTTATAGAAAATGACCACTCACTAAAGGATCTACTTACTAAGTTAAGCTTGATTACCACTTCTTTAATCCTTCTTTATTATTTAGGACTAGATGGAATAGTATATTCTAATTTTTGGGGATTAGAGGGTGTAGGCTATATCGAATACTCTTACTGGTCTATAGGCTTTAGGGCATTAATTATTTCAAGTGTAGTTTTATTAATAACAAATATTTACTATATTAAAAATAACAAACTTAAGCTTTCTTTAAAGATTGGTTTGGCTTGTATAGCACTTCCTATTGCAAGTTTTATCTTTTACTACATAGTATACTTTTTTTCAATGAACTCTGATAATTATATGCAAAATAGTGCTTTTATTCAATACAATATACAAAACACAGCAAAAGCCTATAACATAGCTGAATTTTACCAAAATCACAATCTATCTTTTTCTACAGACACCGAAGCCTACCTAGATGATTATTTTAGATTTACATACGAAAAGGCAGTTGAGCAAAAAATGAGAGAAGATGAGATTACCGATGGCAGTCAAGATGCCTTTTGGGAACGAACCCAAGATACATTCGAAGAGTATGATATATACGCACAAGATGTAAATAAAATCCTACAAAATCTAAATGATATGAATACACAGGTTGAAGGTCAAAATTCCGAAGAATCTCAGCAAAAAGCTATGGACAAAATGAGCGAACTTCTTGAAAAAAGCAGTGAGGTCACAAGTGGATTAGGTGATACCTTTGAGGAAGCAAAGCAAGAATTAGAGGATTTCCCAACTAGGTTTAAAAAAAGATTTGGGGGATTTGATAAAATATTTTCACATGGCGATATGGAAGCTATTGTTTCAAAAGAGCTTGAGTTTGATGAATCAGTTAATAAATCGTACTATAATAATTTTATGGCAAATCCTGTTGTTATAACAGAAAATAAAGAACTAAAACTAGGCGTCTTATCCCCTCGAGAAACCGTACGCCGTAACACTTCTTCTAACAAACATGATATAGAATTTCAAGATACTCACGGGTTTGGAGCAGACCTCTTAAATCTTTCAGGTCAAAACATTTTTGGGTTTCAAAGAGGTACAAAAGAAATGAAAATTTCTAACGAATACCTTACACCAAACATAGAACGCTTTCAGATCTATTATGGAAAACACACAAAAAAATCTGCTATTACAAATACAAGAATGCTAGAGAATGATAACTTTGAAAAAAACCATCACACTTATCAGGGAAAAGGTGGTATATATCTAAATGGACTCAACAAATTTTTAACCTCACTTCATATCAAAAGACCTTCTCTGCTTTTTGACCCAAATGTTTCTGAGCGCTCTAGGGCACTACTTAATAGGAATGTTATAGATAGAGCAAAAAAAGCACTACCATTTCTTCACATCGACAAAAACCCTTATATGATTATATCTGACGAAGGAAATCTTAAGTGGGTTATTGATGCCTATACCTTTACAAATAAATATCCGTTTTCTAATAAAACAACAATAAATACACAAGATATTCAAGATATTCAAGATATAAACTACATAAGAAATTCAGTAAGAATAGTAGTTGATGCGTACGATGGCAAATTAGAGGCTTATGCAATCGACTCAAATGACCCAATATTAAAGATGTATCAAAAGGCATACCCAGGGATAATAAAAAATGAGCCATTACCAGAGTATGTGAGGAAAAACTCTATATACCCTGTAAATTTACTAAGCCTTCAATTTGAAATATTCGAGCGCTATAATAAAGAAAACACAGATATCCAAGATTTCGTAAATAGCGCAAATGTAAAGACTATATCTAATTACAAGTTAGATAATAACTTTAAAAACAATATATATTATTCTTTATTGGATGTAACTGGAGATGATGAAAAGAACTTTGTAACACTTATTCCAATAAGAAAGTACAACTCCGAACAAACAAAGTTAGATAGACTAATAGTAGTTTTAAATGGAGTACAAAGCAAGGAGCAAATAGGGATATATAATTTTATAGATTAAGAGGGTGATTAAATGGCAGTATTTGATGCTGCGTCTGTCTTAATGTCAGGTATCATGGTTTCATGGAATGTGCTTTTATTTGTTTTAAAAACAACACTTATAGCAGGATTAGTTTTAATAGTTACAGCGCCAGGTGCATGGCTTGGAAACTTTCTATTATCAATAATAGCTGTTATAACAAGAATAATTGCAGACTTCGTAGTAAAAATACAACTGGTTATTTTAGAACACATTCTATCTGCAATAGTAGGAATAATAAGGATGTTTCCACATATTGTAGTTTCAGACGTAGCAGTCCAAATATCAGGCTCTTTTACTGCAGTTGCACTCTCTCTTATCACGGGATTTTTTCTATATCAAGCAACAAAAAATGCTTTTTCATACCTAGGCTTTGATGGAGAACCTACGCTTAATACCGTTATCGTATATATATTAGTCATTGTACTTCTTTTATTTTTAAACCCTATCGTCTCAACACTTCTTCAGATGACTTATGATCTTTCTATGATATTCATAAGTAATTTAGACAATTTTGCTGCAAGTATAACAGGGGCATTTCCAGATTTGCTCTCATGGGGTGGCCTTAGTGGAAACAATTTAGTTGCTATAGCTTTAAATATTTTAATAATACTAATTCTAGCAAGGCTTATTCGTACTACACTAGATTTAGCATTTACCATTGTACAAAGAATGATCGTAATAAGCATAATGATAATAATGGGACCTATTGCTATATCCTTTGGTGTTTTAAAATCTATGCGTTCTGTTATGGTGACATGGTTTAAAGCTATGTTTATAAGTAATTTTGTCTTTGTAATGTATGCTGTGATATTTTTCTTCGTAGCAAACTCCGCCACAAACATATTAGACCAAATAAGTGGTTCTGGGTATGATAATATAGTAAGGCTTCTTGTGTTAGCAGGTTTGATAATGTCTATTTCTAAAGTTGAAGACGTGGTTGTTAACATATTCATGTCACAACCAACAGTTGGTTTCATGGGTAGTAATCTAGGAATAGGACCCCCTTCACCAGCTGCAATAAATCCTGCGGTAAATTCTGGACAAGCTATGAATACTCGCGGTAGTATGATAAGACAAATAAAACAAAGAAACAATAATCTTAAAAAGAAATAAGGTATAGACGAAGTGGGCTTGGGTTATATATAACCTCACCCCTCTGGAAAGGTCACTAAAATTTCAGTTCCTTCATTAACCTGACTTGCAGCTGTTATATTTCCACCGTGCATTTGTACGATTTCTTTTGCGATAGATAGACCAAGGCCAGTTCCCCCCATTTGTCTAGACCTAGCCTTATCAACCCTATAAAACCTATCGAATATTCGTGGGAGTGCTTGCTTTGGTATACCAATCCCTGTATCTTCCACCCTAACAAATACATTAGCATCTAAAATACCAACCTTAATCTTAATACAGCCTTTTTCTGAAGTATATTTTACGGCATTACTTAAAATATTCACAAACAACTGCTCAATCTTATGACTATCTCCATTTATAAGAATCGCTTCTTCTACTAAATCTAAAGTAAGGTTTATATCTTTTTCCTTTAAATTAAGAGACATTTTATCAACAATTGAAACAATCAAATCCTTAATATCAATCTTTTGAAAAGATAGATTCATCCTCTTACTATCAATCCTAGATAGTTCTAACAATTCTGTAACAATCCTTGCCATTCTATCTGCCTCAGTATTTACAATGCCTAAAAACTTTTGCATTGTCTGCTCGTCCACTCCATCTAGAACTGTTTCAGTATAACTTTTAACCGATGCTAATGGCGTTTTTAGCTCATGAGATACATTTGCTACAAACTCTCTTTGTTTTTCTTCTAAATGCTTTTCTTCCGTTACATCGTGCATTACACAAATAATCCCCTCAATGTTCTTGTCAATATCGGTAAAAAAAGCAAAATACATCTTTATTATTCTTTCATCAATATTAACATCAACATAACTATTAGATGCAATCTCACCCATTTTAAAATCTTTTAGTGACATATTTATTCCAAACTTTTGGCTAAACTCATCAAAATTAAGCTCTATACTCCTTACCCCTAAAATCATCTTCGCCACTAAATTCGCGTGTATGATTTCCCCCTTGTAATTAAACGCAATAACTCCATCTTTAAGGTTTTTTAGTATAGTCTCAACCTTACTTTTTTCTTTATGTATCTGACTTAGTGTATTTTTAAGCCTCCTAGACATATAATTAAAAGCACTTGTTAGCTTTCCTATTTCATCATCCGACCTTATCTCTAACACCTCTCCAAAATCCCCCGTAGCAATTCTTCTTGCTCTATACATTAGATCTTCAATAGGCCTTGTGATAGTCTTAGATAAAAAGATCCCTAGCGCAATAGATAAACTAATTGCTAGGAGTAAACTTATTTGTATGATTCTATTAAATTCTGCTACAGTCGCTTCGAAATCTTCCCTATCATATCTAAAATAAAAGACAAAGTCTCCCTTACTTATTGCATAATCAAAATAAACCTTATCGGCTAATCGTAAAAAACGATTATTATCACCAATTTCATTTGCAAGCGCTGCTAAATAATTTTGAGACAATAAAAACTCATCAATTAAACCAAGCTCGTCCCCTAAAACAGGGCGCTTATTCGAAAAAAGGATCTCATTTGTATTTTTATTTACTATAGAAAAAGTCTTATACTCGGTTATCCCAAAAGTTAAATGCCTAACATTTCTATCACTAAAATATTCTAAAACATCAGCTTGCGTGGGTTCTTGCTTAAGACCCCAATTTCTAAAACCATTTTCTATTCTTCTTTTAAAAGAATCATAATAAGAGGCTTCAACAGAATATGTAAGGGATAAACCTGCCATTATGACAAGTGCTATAGAAATAATTACAAACATAAACACAAGCCTCCATCTAAGGCTCTTAAAAAATCTAGATAATCTTAAGTAAAACCGATATCTTCTAATCCCTATTA
>CAZTHU010000063.1:0-8283 GCA_964613575.1 uncultured Eubacteriales bacterium
AGTCTTTACAAAAAGCACCTTATCTATCTTATCATAATCTTTAGGATATTGATCTATTTTATTAAAAAAAATTTTCCCCCCTCTAAAATTTATATAATACCTAGAATAAACATTCCCAGTATTCACACGTTTTGTTTCCACTAGATTAATTTTAGCCTTATCGCTTACATATGTTCTTGCAAAAACATCACCTTGGGCTCTTGCAGGTTCAATTGTTTCATCTTTATACTCAATATACCCATTTATTAACACATCCCCCTTTCTTACCGTATCACCCACTTGTACATTTGCAGTTCCATTTTTTACAACAATCTTCTTTACATACCCATCAGCTTTAGCTACAATATTACAAAAATAATCTTCTTTTATAATTTCCGGAGGTTCCTTCCTTTCTGCTAACGAGATTATAAGCCTCATTCCCTTTATTTTAGAAAAAACCCAAGAAAAATCCTCCCATTCAACAAGCATCCTCTTTGTTATAAGGTCTGTATTTATATTTTTCTTCAACACTCCCTCTTTTACACCCAACTTTTCCAAATATTCTCTAACCTCGGTCTCATTAACATCAAAGTTTTCTGATGGGACAATTTCAATCCGCCATACAAATAAAGACGAAAGATAAAAACAAAGAGCTAATAAAATAACACCGCCTAAAAGAGCTTTACGTTTTTTTAGGCGAAAAAAAAGAAAAGGAAAGCCTGTTTTAAGGCTTACCCTAACCTTTACTTTTGTCTTTTTTACAATTTCACGAATCTTAAAAAAATCTTTAGGTCTTGCCTTTACCACAAGTAACCCGCCTTTATAAGATATATCAAAAAGAACAATACCACGCCTTCTTGCAATATTTAAAAACCTTTCTATATCTTTACCATAAACCTTTAAGATTACATACCCTTTCAAATAATCTATTAAAGCATAAATCATTACTACCCTCCATTCACGCCTTGCTTCGAATCTAGCTCAATAGATAAAAACTCCCCTTTAATATTCATCTCTTTTTCACCTAACTCTTTAATAGAAAGATTTCGTCCCTTTATTTTTATTATTCCCTTTTTCGTTTTAACCACTAAATATTCACTATCGTAATGGTTAAGTGCTGTAAAATTTTCTATAATTGCAACATTATCACCGTAAATAATTAGCTTGCTCAAATCAAGTATAACATCTTTTGGTAGTTCAAAAGCACTAGCCATTTTTTCCTTTAATTTGAGCATAATTTTTTTACGGTTCTGCTTATCCATAAACCATTAACCATCCTAACTCTTCTATTTTGTTAGCGCTCCTAACTCCCCAAATTCATACCCTTTTTCCCTCGCACTTTTTATAATCCTATCTAACGCATAAGCATTATCCGCAGATACAGAATGAAGTAAAATTATCTCCCCATTATGAAAATACTTTGTCACCTCATTAAATGCATACTCTTCCCCTTTGGGCTTATCTGCAAGCCAGTCTTGATAAGCAAAACTCCAAAAAACATTTGTATACCCAATCTCATTTGTCACCCTTAGTGTTTTTAAAGAATATTCCCCCTTTGGTGGTCTTAAAAACCTCATATTTTCCCCAAACTCACTATAAAAAGCATCATTTAGATCATTAACCTCTTTTTTAATATCCTCTTCACTTAAAGTAGGCAAACTTTTATGCATCATCCCATGATTTCCAACTTCATGTCCCTCTTTAATCATTCTCTTTACCAAAGGAAGATTTTCTTTTAGATAATGACCAGTTATAAAAAAAACACATTTCACATCATTTAGCCTAAGAACATCTAAAATCTTTGGTGTATAGCCATTCTCATATCCTTGATCGAATGTTAAATAAATTATATTTTCCTTGATATCCCCTATATAAAGATCCCCATATTTTTCTAGAATTTCAGGTGCACCCGGATCTGGATCAGGTGGCACTCCTTCTCCTCTTTTACTAAGTCCCCAACTCAAAGCCTTATCTTCGCTAAAAACACCACTTGCACTCCTTATAGGCTCTTGCTCATAGAAATTTTTCGCAAAACTTACCCCAATAAGTAAAATCAAAAGCGTAGGCATAAATAATTTTCTCATTAAACCACCACTAAAAAAAACTCTTAAGTTTATTTTATTTACAGCTTTTTTAAATATTACAGAAAATTTGATTGCTTACGCTGCTAAATAAGTAGACGTTTTAATTAAGTCAAATAAACTTAATCTAAAATAAGTTTTTTTGACTTAAGCTTTCTTGATTGGTATAATATTATTATATTAACAACTAGGAAGGTGAAGATATGTTTATAGGTAGAGAATATGAAATAAACAAACTTAATGAATTATATAAATCCAATAAATTTGAACTTGTAATTATTTATGGCAGGAGAAGAGTCGGTAAAACTACATTAATATCAAACTTTTGTAATGATAAGGAGTCTATATTTTATGTAGGAGAAGAACTAAATAATGAACTTTCACTGCAAAAATTCACAAATGTAGTTACCAAACATTGGAACGAAAATCAATATATTGATAAATTTAGTAATTGGGAGAGTGCTTTTAGGTATGTATTAGATAAATCAGATAATAAAAGAACAGTTTTAGTTATTGATGAATTCCCTTATATAGCAGGTGTTAATAGATCTATAATGTCAACTTTGCAAAACTTAATTGACCATAGCTTAAAAGATTCTAAGTTGTTTATAATTTTATGTGGGTCTAGTATTAGTTTTATGGAGAATGATGTATTAGGCTACAAAAGCCCATTGTTTGGAAGGCGGACAGCTCAACTTGAAATAAAGCCACTGGATTTTTTTGATATGATTAAGATGTTTAAAGACTATTCAGAAGAAGAACAGATAAAGTTATATAGTATAATTGGTGGAACTCCTCACTACATGAACTTAATGAAGGGTGAAAAAAACTTTAGAGAAAATGTAACAAAAAATGTATTAGATAAGGGAAGTTACATTTATAGAGAACCAATAAATCTTCTTAAGCAAGAGTTAAGAGAACCATATCTATACAATTCTATTATCCAAGCTATAGGCACTGGCTCAACTAAACTTAATGAGATTGCTCTAAAAATAGCAGAAAAAACTGATAAAACCTCAAATTATATCCGTGTTCTTTGTGACTTAAAAATAGTTGAAAAAATCAGACCAATCACGGACAAAGAAAATTCAAAGAAAACTCTTTATAGACTGTCAGATAATTTATTTAAATTCTATTATAAATATATATCTCAGAATGAAGATTTAATTGAACAAGATCTTGTTGAATACTTGTTTGATGAAGAGATTAATAAGAATTTTAGTGAATATCTTGGATTTATTTATGAAGATATCTGCATGCAATATCTAAAAAGACTAAATAAAGAAATGAAATTACCATTCGTAGTATCAAAATTCGGTAAATGGTGGGGAAAAAAATCAGCAAAAAAAATAGAAGAAGAAATAGATATTGTTGCAGTTAATAAAGATAGTGCCATTGTTGTAGAATGCAAGTATAAAAATTCAAGAGTTGGAACGGACGTGTTAGATAGATTAATGGAAAAAAGCATTTTATTACCACAAAAAAACAAGTTTTATTTTATTTTTTCAAAGGCTGGATTTGATGACAAATTAATTGAGATCTCAAAAAAAAATGAAAACATATACTTGTTCAGGGATTTAACAATCAATACTTCAACTTCTGACGTGAACTGAAAAGGCAGAAATTTAGTGTCCACATCCAAAAACAAATCCTGCCTAAATATATACTTTTTGGATATGGCTGGTAAAATATGTAGTTTTGAATATTTAGAATCTAAATTTCTGCTTAACAAGTGCAAGTTATTGTTTAATGATTATAGTGGTGAAATGTTATCCAATATTTAACAAGGGGTTTTTTCGTAATGATGCTTGTTTAAGATTATCTAACATTTTATATTTAGCATTTTCAGCTTCTTTTTTTATGTTTGATTTAGAATAACTCATATTAAAAACTCGAGTGGTACTTCTGTCCCTATAATTTTCCAAAATATGTGTAGCTTTTCTCATTGCTAACTCTTTTTCATAATCCAAGGTAGATTCTAAATTGGATTTACCCCAAAGTTTTGTTAGCTTTTCGTCCTTCCAATTAATTTCAGGTATATTATTTTTAGTCCTATCAAGATAGTCTAACTCAAAATGGTTTAAGTATAGATATAATGCCAGTGCTCTTTTGTTCATATAGTCTTTAGGTTTTTCTTGATATTTTGCCACTTGTGGAATAAATAGTTTGGGAAGGATGTATGGAAAGTTTTGAATTTGAGACACAAATGCCATATTCCAAGTTTGATACAAATCTGCCCACTTTTTAGGTAGGGGCATAGAAAGAGAAATACCTTTCTTGTCTTCAGACCATTTTGCTGGTCCCGCTTGTGTCCTTGGATCATATTGGGATGTTCCTGGGCGGTTCCATGCTAGGGTAAGACCTGTTTTGCCATTGTCTGAATTTTTCATTATGTAGTCACCTAAGGTTGCTTCAAGAATGTTTAAAGGCACCATAAAACTCAAGGCATCTGGAGGAACTTTTCCCGTCTTATGAGCTTTTAAGAATATGTTTTTAATTGGGCCATCTACTGATAAGAACTTCACCTGATGGAATAACCCCATTTTTTTTAAAACATCAGATTTTTTTCTCTCTGCATCAAATATTTTTGTGCACTTTTCCAAAATTTCTGGATGATCATAAAAAACTTTTGTTAATCTGTCTAATACACTAGAAAGAGCAATAACATCAGGAAAAACTTTGTGACCTTCAGTTTTAATCTTTTCATTTAGTTTATCAAAATTATGACCTTCAGCGTTTTGAAGAAAATTCATCAAGTACGGATTTTTTTTCGCTAACCCTGCCATTTCATCCACAAAAGATTTTGTTTTTTCTTCTGTCATGTTTTTAGGTAATAAATCTTTGGATAACTTCTCTAATTCTGGTATAGCCCATTTACCATTTTTATCAATGAGGTTAAAAAGCCTATAGTGCCGAAGCATTTGATTATACATCTTGTTTTGATCAAATCCATCTAAATTTTCTTTAATTTTCCCTGCAATTTTTTCAATAATCATAATAATCCCCCCCATAATTTAATAAAACTAATCTACAAAATAATTAAAATTATACCAGAAATTTAACCTCTACAAATTCTACTACATTCTTCAAAACAAATCCACCATTTTTTCCAAGTCCCCATCCATTGTATCTACCTTAACTAAATGACATTGCTGTGTGAACAGTAACCAAATATACACTTAACTTTCAGGTGGTTTTTAATCCCCCTTGAAATTTTCAAATCAATCTTATATACTAATACTCACATACTTGGGGAGGAGTTTTTTATGAAAACAATAAATTGCGCTCAAATAACAGAGGTTGTAAAAAAGCTATGTATAGACTCAAACTACTTTTTAGGAGAAGATGTTTTAAATGCCTTTGAAAATTTCAAAGTTCATGAGAAATCGCTCATAGGAAGGGACGTTTTCGACAATCTTTTACTCAATGCAAAAATCTCAAAAGAAGAAAATATTCCAATGTGCCAAGATACTGGAATGGCAGTAGTATTTGTTGAAATTGGTCAAGAGGTAACAGTTGAAGGTGGAAATTTAACTGACGCAATAAACCTTGGCGTTGCAAAAGGATATGAAGAGGGATTTTTAAGAAAATCTATAGTAAAAGACCCCCTAGAGCGCGAAAACACTGGCAATAATACATTATGATATACTCCCAGGAAATGAACTCAAAGTAACCGTTGCCCCTAAAGGCTTTGGAAGCGAAAATATGAGCGCTTTAAAAATGTTAAAACCATCTGAAGGAATTAAAGGCGTAAAGCATTTTATTATAGATACAGTAAAAAATGCAGGACCTAACCCATGTCCTCCTATCGTTGTTGGTGTCGGATTAGGTGGAACAATGGAAAGGGCTGCTTTTCTTTCAAAGAAATCGCTTTTAAGACCAGTTGGTCAAAACAGTGAAAAAAAACATCTTAAAGAATTAGAAAGAGAACTTTTAGATAAAATAAATGCATTAGGGATAGGGCCTGCAGGTCTTGGCGGAAGTATAACAGCATTAGCCGTTAATATTGAAGCTTATCCTACTCACATTGCAGGACTTCCCGTTGCAGTTAATCTTTGTTGTCATGCCTTAAGGCATGCAGAACATACTTTTTAGGGGGAATAGAATAATGGCTATCGAAATAACAACGCCTTTAACGAAGGAAACAATTTCACAGTTAAAATCTGGTGATATCGTAAGTATTAATGGAACAATCCTTACCGCTAGAGACGCTGCTCACAAAAAGTTTATTCAAATACTAGAAAGTGGGGAAACATTGCCTATAGATATAAAGGATCAAATAATATATTACGTTGGTCCTTGCCCCTCTCCCGCCAGAAATGTTATCGGTTCTTGTGGACCTACCACAAGCAGTCGCATGGATGCCTATACTCCCAAACTCATAGAATTAGGATTAGGGGGCATGATAGGAAAAGGTCTAAGAAATAAAGAAGTTTGCGATAGTATAACAACACATAAATCAATATATTTTGCTGCCGTGGGTGGCTTAGGTGCTTTAATTTCACAAAGAATAGTCTCACAAGAGATAATTCTCTTTCCAGAATTAGGACCAGAGGCTGTTAGAAAACTTACTGTTAAAAATTTTCCCGCAATTGTTATAATAGATAGTTTTGGGAATAATTTATATGAAAGTGGTAAAAAAGCTTATGCAAAATAAGTCAAATTCTAGTTAGTAAAGGTGGTGAAAATATGAAGAATCAAGTTACTCAAGATACTATTGTGTCTGAAGTTCTAGAAATGGATAAGGGCACTGCTCCTATATTTTTTAGTCATGGACTTCATTGTTTAGGCTGTCCATCAGCATCAGGCGAAAGCTTAGAAGATGCATGTAATGTGCACGGTATCGATTGCGAAAAGCTAGTAAATGAATTAAATGACTACCTTAATAAATAACTCATAACTAATCGAGGCTAGGAAACTCTTATGGTAAACAAGAGCTTCCTAGCCTCGTGTCAATTATTAACCCTTATTTATTCTGCATCTTTGCATTTTTAACTTCTTGTTCTGCATCTTGAACCATCTGCTTTATCTTTTCTATATTACCTAATTCTTGAGAAAATTCAACCTTACTTCTTAATTGATCCGCTACCTGATTAATTTGATTTAACGAATTTTCTGCATTGTTTAAATTTCTTTCTTGTTGTTGATTTTTCATTATATTCTCCTCCTAAATATTTTTTAATTACAACATTAGTGTGCCAAATTCTCAGGAAATTATTTAGGAAATTCAATTTAAAAATGCCTAAAATTTGTAATTTTGAAATTCAGTTCTTTCAAGAATCTCTTCTTTAATATTTGCATCGCTATTTTTTACTGCATTCTTTTCTAACGACCTTAATCGTCCTAAAACTCTGCAAAACTCTTGCATTACTGGATCAGGAATATTTATATGGTCTAAATCCAATGCGGGTTTATTTGGAACACCTGCTATTTTAACAACTTTACCAGGAACCCCCACAACAGTTGAATGTTCTGGCACATCATTTAAAACAACAGCATTTGCGCCAACTCTTGAATTATTCCCAATCTCTAAAGGCCCTAGTATTTTTGCACCAGCACTTATCAACACATGACTACCTATCGTTGGATGTCTTTTTCCAACATCTTTACCAGTTCCGCCTAATGTAACACCATGATACATCGTGCAATAATTTCCAATTTCAACTGTTTCTCCTATGACTACCCCCGTACCATGATCAATAAATAAACCTCTTCCTATAATTGCCCCTGGATGTATCTCAATACCAGTAAAAAACCTAATAATTTGTGATATTATCCTAGCTAAAAAGAATCTTTTCTTTTTATACAAAAAATGACTTATTCTATGTGCTAAAATAGCATGAAACCCTGGGTATAAAAACAAAACTTCCAGAATGCTTTTTACCGCAGGATCCCTTTTAACAATTGATCTTGCATCATCCATTATATTTCTAAATAAAGAAAACATACTCAACACTTCCCCTAAAAACGCTAAAAAATTAAATTAAAAATATATACAAGTTACAATTCAAAGATTTTAATAAAAAAATGTGCTAAAGTAACACTAAAATTTCAAAACCAATTCAACTGGACAATGATCTGAACCGTAGACATCTGAGTGAATATGAGCCGATTGGAGATATTGCTCTAAAGCTTTTGACACTACGAAATAATCAATTCTCCATCCTGCATTTTTCTCCCTTGCTTTAAACATATAAGACCACCATGTATATTTACCTACCTC
>CAZTHU010000063.1:8293-8970 GCA_964613575.1 uncultured Eubacteriales bacterium
ATCTATATGTATCAATAAACCCTGCGTCTAAAAGGTTAGTAAACTTTTCTCTCTCTTCCTGAGTAAAACCAGCATTTTTTTTATTAGAGGAAGGATTTTTCAAATCTATTTCTTTATGCGCAACATTTAGATCTCCACATACAACAACAGGCTTAATTTTTTCGAGCTCTTTTAAAAAGCTTCTAAAATCTTCCTCCCATTGCATCCTATAAGGGAGCCTTTCTAAAGCCCTCTTTGAATTTGGAGTATATACATTTACTAAAATAAACTCATCAAACTCTGCTTTAATAACACGACCTTCTAAATCATGATGCTCTATACCCATATCATAATCTACACAAATAGGCTCAAGCTTTGAAAATATAGCTGTCCCAGAATAACCCTTCTTTTGTGCATAATTCCAGTACTGATGATAACCATCTAAATCAAGAGAAATCTGGCCTTCAGATACTTTCGTTTCTTGAACACAAAGAATGTCTGGCTTTTCTTTTGCAAAAAAATCCAAAAACCCTTTTTCTCTAACACTTCTAATACCATTAACATTCCACGAAATAAGCTTTTTCAAAATATCACTCCTAAAATTTTACATTTTTTATTTTACTAATACATAATCTCTTTTTTAATAATACATTAAAAATATCTTATTTTCAATTACAAAATCTTATATCCAAAAAAAT
>CAZTHU010000064.1:0-7785 GCA_964613575.1 uncultured Eubacteriales bacterium
CAACCCCTGTCCTTTTTAAATCTCTCAAGTTACGTCTATACTCAGCAGACCCTTTTTTTATTTTCCTTAATCCAGGACTAAATTTGTCTTTCAGTTCAAATACACTCTGAATAACCCTAGCCATATTATCACCACCTAAAAAGGGGTAGATAATCTACCCCAAGCCTTTTGATTCCCTTTCTTTTTGAATTAGCATACTTTGAATCATAAATCTTTTTTCAAAAATATCTAAATTCAATAAATCCTCAATCTTATGCCCTTTTTGCACGTAGTGATGAATAAAATGAAAATCCTCATCACTACTTATTAGTTTTTTATTTGTTTATCAACCTTTTTTAAACCAGTTCCATATCCAGCCATCGTCATACAATGCCCACTTATAGCGGCAATTTCCCCCGGCTTGAAAATCATTTTAACTATATCGCTAGGCTCTACACAAGCATATTCTTTTTGAAGCTCTTCATCTTTAAGGGTAGGCTCAATCACACAATTATATACAATATGCGCATCTGCTCTAGAGCTGTCTCCAGTTTGTGCCATTTCAAAAGATTCTACGCACAACTCACTTGACGGTTCTTTTACAGTTATATCTCCACCCAAAGAATCTATGTACAAATCTTCTTTAACTTCCTTTTTGTTCTTTAATTGCTCTTTTTGAGCCAATAAGTTTTTCACAGTTATCTTCATATAAAACATCTCCTTTTTCTAAGCGTTAATTAAATCTGGCATCTCATAATCACTAAAATTAAAAGGCACTTCTTCACTGCCCATTGTCTTTTGTTCAAATTTCATCAACATAACTTCATTAACAGTAACATCATTTAGTACAACTCTTTCAGTCCCAAAACTTTCAGGGTCTGCTAGTTTACCTGCAATTGTAAAACGCGGGAAAATTCCTTTTTTTATTTTATCCGCAACTTTTCTTTGAATTCTTGAGTAAACTTTCTTGATTGTCATAGAGCCTTCACCATTCCAACCCATGCCCTTTTTAAACGTTGTTGGTTCATTTGCAAAACTGACATCTTCGTAGTTTATAGTTGCTTTCGCTTCAAAAGCACTAACCTCTGCCCACAATTCACCATCTACCCATATAGTTCCATAACTTCCATTTATAATCTTGCTAGGGTCTAATCTTGACATATTATAACCTCCTATACACTAATTTTAAAATCTAAGTCCTCCATTGCATCAAGGAACCTAACTCTTCCTGCTACAAATACCTTTGATTGAAAAGAATTCTCTTTAATTTTCTGTTCATCCCACTCCGATGTATCTGTTCCGACACCTTCCCACGCAAGTTTTTGTGCTTGTGTATCCACTTCTACAAAGTTATCTACATTAGGATTTAATACATCCCCTTCAAGCGTTTTAAAATAAGAATTGACAGCTGCTAAAAACATCACTTGGTTATCATAACTGTTGTTTACTTTTCCAATATAATTATCGTTAAACGTTTTTCTTATATCTTCCTGTATCAAGTCATGACCTTCTATAATCTTAATCTTCTTCCAATCATCACCCTTGGTTGCATCTATCGACGTAAGCGAATTAACACCTCTTCCAATTTTAACGCCACCATCATTAATCAAGATTAACTTACCATCTTGAATATCCTGGTCCGGATCTGCGCTTTGTGTGATAGAATCAACTTCAGGTAAAAAGAGATAAGTTGAAGACCTTTGAAGTGATAACCCTGCTAATATCCCTGCTATTCTAGCCGTATATTCTGCAGTTGTATACGTTTTTTCTCCAACTAAAATATCTTCGGTTGTAAAATTAACTATACCTTCATGGTCCGCATCTTCATCCGGTAATACAAACTTAAACGTCTTTTTATTATTATTTCTCATTGTTTTTAACCATGTGGCAATAGTAGCTGTATCTCCAGCTTGTATTCCTGGTATTGCACCCCAATTCCACTTTTTTGTAGAAAGTCTCTCTAGTGCATCATTATAATCCGTAGCATCCTCATTAATTCTTTCCACAATAACCTTGCTAGGCACGCCTAGGAAAACTTTTTCAATATAATCTTTGTTTGTTGCACTCCAATCATCAGCATCGATATCCGTTATAATATTGTACTCACGCGTATCAAAATCGCCCGTATCGTCTTTTAAGATTAAAGCAACTATTCCCCTGCCACTTCTTTGGACAGCAGAAACTGCCATAGACTCAAAAGTAATATTAATCTCAGGTAAACCCATTATAACTCACACCTTTCTATATTTTTTTAACTATCTTCTCCGTTTCTTTTCTTAATGTTTTTTCCCAAACATTTTCAAGCTCAGAGTTTGCAAGGTCAATTACTTTTTTACCCTGAACAAATCCATGCTCAGAACCATCCTTACCTACAATCCTGTGGCCGTCCTCAATAAGATGTGCGTGTGGCGCGTTGTTGTACACCCTTATCATCCAAGAGCCAGCCTCTCTTTGATATACCCTTCCATATCTCCATCTTCTTTCAAAATTCCCAGTCTTTCTTTTTACAGATTGCCTAACCTTCTTTCTTATGATTACCCTTGCTTTGGCCCCCATTTTTCTTAATATCATACGAGATTCCCTGGGCATATTGTTTATAATATAGTCCAAGTCCTTTTCAAAAGCTTCAAAGCCTTCATCTTTAATATCAACCATCATTGTTCAACTCCAACTCTTGCATCAAATCTGAAACATCTTCTACGCCATTATCCTGATAAAAAGAAAAATCAAACTCAAACTCTAATACCTGATCTACTAATTGTGCACGTGAATCAGATATTGTTATAACCTTAGTTTTGCCCTCATCGTTTACTACTGTAAAATTCAAACCAAACAAACCCATCAAAATAGTAGCCGTATCCATGTTTTCGATGCTAGACTCATACCTATCCTGGGCAAAATACAAAATTCTACAAGTCATCTCTCTAAAGGTATAATAAACTCCACCCTCACTTCTGATATTGTCTAGTCGCACAAAAAAAGAAGGTCTTTTAAATCCCTTTTCAACATCTCTAGACTGTATATC
Source organism: uncultured Eubacteriales bacterium (assembly GCA_964613575.1). Taxonomy (GTDB): domain Bacteria; phylum Bacillota; class Clostridia; order CAZTHU01; family CAZTHU01; genus CAZTHU01. The sequence continues at coordinate 3,005 of CAZTHU010000064.1, forward strand.
TATCTGTGAAAAACTATTTTTCAAAACAGTATTTATTGCTTTTTTTATATCCTTTACAGAAAACATATTTTCCCCTTTCTTGATTATTCCCGACATCGATGTCGGGAACTAACCATACTGTAACCCTATTCTATTACTTGTTCACAAAATATTTCTAAAAACTCATTTCTATTGTAAGGGTTTAAAATATATTTAATATTAAGCCTATCATCACCACTTATAATATACATATCCCTAGTAATATTTTTACCAGCTGTATATCTTACTATAACCTTATGACTTACATTTGCCAGTATAGTATCACTTCTTTGATTTTGTAGCTTTCCCGTTTGTGGTACCACCTGAGCCCATATCTCAAGTTTTGGAGAAAAATCATGTGTAGTTTCTAGGATTTCATTTTCCTCTTCATCTTTAGAATATACTTTTATTTTGCTATTTGGGTTCCAAAGCAATTGTTCTTGTTTCTTTTTCTTATCAAAAAACATGCTATCCACCTTCTTCAGATTCATTTAACTGGTCAACCCCGCAAAAAAGTTGAAGTCTTAGTATGTCACTACTGTAATTTTCTTGGAAATATTCAGTCGCATTATTATAAGCATATCTGCAATAGTCTAACAACAATCCTTGTTCTAGCGAATCATCTTCAAACCCAAGTATTACTCCAGTTAAGCCCTCTAAATACTTCTTTCCCCTATCTACAAGGCTATTAAGTTGAGAATCCTCATCATCCCAAGTTATTTTCAAGTAATCTTTTACCTTTTCAAGCACTAAAAACACCTACTTTCACACAAAAGTAAGCCCCTCAAAAAGAGAGGCTCACCTTGTCCATTCTACTACTCTTTAGTAACCGTAACAGTATATACCTTAGTATTGCTTTCATTGTTAACAGTAACCTTAACAACATTAGCGCCTTCTTCCCACTCAAAGGCAGTTCCATTTTCATGCTCTTCATCATCAACTTCAATAAGAATATCCGCATTTTTATGTTCAGCAACTGCAGTTATTTTATTTGTTGAATCAGTTGTTGTAGCGGTATATGTAGTTTCATCATTATCAAATAAAGGATCTAATGTTAAGCTTCCCAATGTTAATGATTTCAATTTAGTTTTAGCCACTGGTTCCATATTTGAAATATCAAACAAAAGGAAACTATCATTATCAATAGGTTTGCCATTGGCGTACTGTTTAGCTATGTATGTTCTTTCATCTTCTAGGAACTTATAATGGTCTGAAAACTCTATCTTTTGAGTAGAACCAACACCCATAAAGTAATCTTTGGCCATTCCAGCTATAAGCGTACCCTTTTCAACTGCAACCGATTGTACCAACTTCGCAGGAATAGGAAGCACTCCATAAACATAAGTCTTATCGGCTGTTAGGAATGTAGTCTTAGGAAAAATCTTTTCCCAATAATCAAGAGGGTTAACAAGTATCAAGACTTCTGAAACAGCTCTTTCACCTTGTTTCGTAAGTGGCGCCATTGTTTTTTTCCCTAAAGTAGATGGATCAAAATCTAACAACTCCACAGGACTTTTAACAGGATATACACCATCAACTACCGCACCTGCTAAATCTCTATTCATTCCAATTGGTTGAGTTTTGCCCGTACCATCAACAATAGCCATTTCAAGCGCAATTGCCATAGACTCAAACAAAATTTCCCTTACAAACCTATCTAACCATTGTGGTCCTAATTTTAACATTGCTTTAGCTACTGGTATGTAGGCAGATAGTTTAAATAATTCTGTTTTTTCCTTTTTAAATGATGCAGTAAGCTTTTTTTGAATTTCAGCTGTTAGTGCACCCCACCATGCAGCCTCTACACCTTCATTTCTAGTAATCCACTCTGAAACAGCAGTTGTGTTTTGAAAGTTGATTAAATTTAGAAGTGGATGTTTCTTTCTTAACTCATCAAAAATCCTATCAAAGATAGTAGGTGGCATTAAGTCTTCTGTCCCTGCAAATCCTTCACTTCCAATGACTTCATTGTAATACTTTGTTTCTTCTGCTGTTAAAGGATTAAGTCCACGATTAATCATTACAGCCTGGTCATTAATGTCTTGATTCCTAGATTCTTTAGCATCTTTTAGAATCCTGTTTTCAATTTCTTTTGCCATTTGTACTTGCACCTTTGCAAAAGCCTCACTATCACCACTTTCAATAGCGTTTTTGATTTTTTCTTTTAGTTCTGCTTCATTCCTTATTTCTAGATCCTTATTTTCCATTCCCATCATCATCGTCCTCCTTAATTTTAAAAGTCTTAAGCAGATTCCTTATTGGGGTTTCTGCTCTTGCTTGTTTCTTATATTTTTCAAAGAGTGTCTCTTTGATACTGCTTTGTGCTTGCGCTTCTTCCGCATCTTCATCCTGCTTATTATCTTCTTTTTGCTCTATTATTTCTGAACACAGCCCAAAGGTTAAACATTCATCAGCTGTTAAACATGTTTCTTCTTTAACGAGCTTTTCTAATTCATCCTCATTTCCAACAAACTTACTCATATAGCTAGCTTTAACCGCCACATCTATCTTATCTAAATCATCTGCAACCTTCCTCATATCGTCCGCATTGCCCATAGATATGGTCCAAGCCTTATGAACCATCTGCATACTGTTTTCATACATATATACATTTTTCCCAGCCGTAGCAATTATACTTGCCCCACTTGCGGCCATAGCATCAATATATATATTCACTTCACCTTTGTACTGCTTTAAAAGATTGCATATTGCAATAGATTCAAACACATCCCCACCATTTGAATTGATGTGAACATTTAGTGTTTTATCTCCCAATCCTTCAAGTTTACTTCTTACAAGCTTAGCAGATATGCAAGAGTCTTCATCATCCCACCAGTACCCTTGCCTTATCGTCCCATACAAATACAATTCAACTGCATCGCTATTTACCTCATTCTTAATCTCTAGCCTAGTCTGAATTTTTACTTTATCCAATACTCTCACCTCCCTTCGTTTCTACCATTAATCTTTTCATAATTCTTTGTCACATAATGCTCTTTTGCCCAAGGCTCGTTAATTTCTTCACGTCCTAATGCGCGCAAATTGTCATTTATGTTATGAGCGCCAATTCTAAATAAGATATCAAGTGAACCTGCAATATCTTTCATATTGATGCTCTTAATACGGCTAGTGTCAACCTTCATGTATGTTCTTTCTAGGTAATTCTTTTTACCATACATTTTTCTGTTTATTTCGTCTGATATAAGTTCGGCAATTGGGTTTATGCAAAATGTTAACAAGTTATCCACAGCTTTATCAGTATCAGCCACATTTCCCTTTAAAATTTGTGGGGGTATTTGAAATGCAATTGCAACAAAATCAAAAATATCATCCACAAAATGTCTTATTTCTCGTCCTTCCGAACTTCCTTTAACACCTATATTGCTCGCAAGTTCTTCATATTCCATGCCATTTGAAAGTGGAAGTGCTGCACCATTTTCAGCGTTAAAAAATCTCTTCATTTGAGTGTTTAAAAGTTTTTCTAAGTTTTGTTTAGCTTCATCGGTTTGTGGATAACTGGTAGGTATTTTTAATATTCCTCTTCTAGAATTGTTTGCCTTATAATGGCTCATGCTGGCATTTATCAATTTCGCATAAGATGAATATAATCCATCTAACACATTTCTTATTTTTTCATTATGTAATTCTAAGTGTAGCACATCTGCCTCTTTGAATTTTTCTTTTAACCTTAAGTTTTCAACATAAACTTCTTCATAAATGTTCTCTAAAAAGGCATACCTTTTAACGCTAAAACTATCTGCCACATATAACATACCGTCATTTTGTATAATCAAACATTCATTATCATACACAAGTTTATGTATTACATCTCTCCAAAACTTACTAGATGTCTTATTTTTATTAGGCTCTACATTAAACAAATAGTAGTTTTCACTTCTATTTTCAATTCCTTCTTGAAAAGTTAAAAAATCACTTCTTGCAACAGCATTGGATATCAAATTAATGCTAGCATCCACTGCTAGTTTTTTATAAAATATCTCAATCTCTAATTCATAAGAACTACTGCTTATATCAAGAGTGCCGTCTTTGTTAAACATGCCTAAAAACCAGTTCCAAATCCCCATAACATTCTCCTTTCGAATCAATATGTAACTACATCATAACTACATCATAAAACACGACATCACCTTGGGTTTCAATCAAATCTTTATCTTTAGATAAGGCATGTATAAGTGCGAAAAATCCATCTGTTTTACGTGTTTTAGGTTCTATTTTTAAGTAAGTGGTGTTACCTTTTGCGTCAACCTCTGTACAGGTATTATTAACATACCAACGCATAGTCATGTTATCCCCAAAGACCAATGTTTCCTCAGCAAACATAGATTCTATCAAAGGTGCTATTTTTGCATGAGTAATAGGACCACTTCTAACTTCATGAAACGGCAATCCTAATTCTTTAAATCTAGACTCCAACAAAGTAAATCTATATGTATCTGCTACAATATCTGTTATATTATATTTCTTCACCATATCTAAAAACCAATTAGCTATGTCATCTGCAGATATGGTATCCCTGTTTATTATTGTTATGAGACCTTTATCAACTGCTTCCTGAACAGGAAATTTAATTGGCCTACTTTGTACTTCTAATGCCTTATGGCAAACAAACGTATGCTCTAACCAATATCTTTTTCCGCCATACTTAAATAATAGCCCTACACTAGCAAAGTCTGTAACCCTCGCATAGTCTATGGCGCCGATGCACGACATCCCTTTTAATTTTTCATAAGGGATTTCTTGAT
>CAZTHU010000064.1:7795-8940 GCA_964613575.1 uncultured Eubacteriales bacterium
GCAATAATTTTCTCCCATGGAGCTACAACGGTAAAGTTATTTTCAGCCGGCAAGTTCAATCTTTTTGTCATGAAGTCTTGGGCTACACTAGGCTTATACCTCATTTCTATAAACTCTTTGTCCATCTCTATTTTAAGAAATGGCAAATGCTTTATGGATGGGCAAGCCTTTTCCCATAAAGCCGGGTCTTCATACTCTTGCTTTTTGTCAATTTTATAAATTAACGGCAGCATTCTTAGTTCTTTTATTTCGCCTTTTAACACATCTCTTGCGAGCTCTAACTCAGTATCAAGCACTCCACCTCTAACATATCCATTTGTTGTTATCTTGAATATCCTAGAATGTTTCCTTTTACCAAATCCACTTTTAAACACTTTTACGGAATCATAGTTGATATATTCATGTATTTCGTCAAATATTAAACAAGCCGAACGCTTACCATCTTTTGTCTTAGCATTTGAGGTATTATAAGTTAAGTATGAATTTGTTTTTTTCATTACTATTTTTTCTTTTGTTTTGTAATAAAACTTCTTAAGCTTCGCCCACTTAGACTCAAGCATCTCGTACACATCGTTAAATGATGTTTTTGACTGTTCTTCATTATTTGCTATTATGTCTATATTGTATCCTTTTATACCATGAAAATGAGTCTGTAGGTAAAAGCAAAGTCCACTAATAAATCCATTCTTACCATTACCTCTTCCCATAACTATCAGATAGTCATCAAATACCAAAGTATCGTTTGATTTATAGTAACAATGCACAATTGCCACAATAAATAGTTCCCAATCAATTAACTTAATTTCCATATATTCTTCTATTTTTTCAACTGCAATATTAATCTTTTCAGAATCAATGAAAACATCTGGATTGTTTAATTTTCTTTCTACATAACTCATTGCCAATAGTATTTCCTCGGAAGCCTTAATTCTACCACTTCTAACATCGTCAATATATGTATCTATAAATGGATGATACTTACATTTCTTGATTTTCATCTACATCAACTACTTTCGGCGTAGCTTTGAGCCCTAACTCACTTAAGATTTTTAGCATTTGAGCATTAGTTTTGTTTAATTCAGCTATAGAGTCATTTTTTTTATAGCCGCTTTGCCCTCCACCATTATTGTACACGCAAGACACTC
>CAZTHU010000065.1:0-8918 GCA_964613575.1 uncultured Eubacteriales bacterium
AATGAGTATGAAGTTTTTGGATAAGACTATTGATATACATGGTGGTGGAAAAGACTTGATTTTTCCGCATCATGAAAATGAAATTGCACAGTCCGAAAGCCTTACAGGTAAAAAATTTGCAAATTATTGGATACATAATGGTCTGGTTAAGATAAATGGACAAAAGATGAGTAAATCTTTAAATAATGGTATTTCTATAGAGTATCTTTTAGATAATTATCACAAAGATGTTTTGCGCTTTATGCTTTTGAAAAATAGCTATAGGAGCGATCTTAATATAATTGATGGAGTGTTTGAAGAGGTAGAGGGGCATATTTATAGATTCTATAAGATTTTTAATGCTATTGATAATTTAGATGTGGAACAAATACAAGATGATGAGACAAATGAATTTTTGGAAGATTTTAAGTTGAAATTTAAAGAGGCTATGGATAATGACTTTAATACATCGGTTGTTCTATCGGATTGTTTTGGCGTTTTTGATAAGCTTTCTTTAAAGTTAGAAAAGAAAAAAGTAAGCGATCTTAAAATATTAAAGGAAGAGATAAAAAAGATTTATCTTGTTTTAGGGGTATTACAAGATGAGCCTAAGGATGTTTTAGATAAAATAAGGAAAAAACATCTTGAAAAGGCTGGAATAACTGAAAACGAGGTTTTAGATCTGCTTGAAAAAAGAAAGAATTTTAAAAAGTTGCGAGATTTTAAAAATGCAGATAAAATAAGGGATGAACTTAAGGGGAAGAATATAGCCGTAAAGGATACAAAGGACGGGTATGAATGGGATATATACTTTACAAGAGAGTAAATTTTTATCCGATTTCTAACATAGCATAGACTTTAGCCTTCACAGGCGGAGAGGAATTGTGTGTAAAGAATAGCTAAGATTTCTGTATATTTAGGTTGTGTCAATATTACTATCACAGTCACACAAGTGTAATGAGAAATAAGTGACCGTGTGCGGTATAATTATTTAGAAACGAGGTGTGATAGGGTATGGTTTTACAGGATATGATATTAAAATTACAAGAGTACTGGGGTAAAAATGGCTGTGTGCTTACTAATCCTTACGATGTTGAAAAGGGTGCAGGTACCATGAATCCTTTGACTTTTTTAAAGGCTTTAGGACCTGAACCGTGGAATATTGGATATGTTGAGCCTTCAAGAAGGCCAAATGATGGGCGTTATGGTGATAATCCAAATAGAGTATATCAGCATCATCAATTTCAGGTAATACTTAAACCTTCGCCTGATGATGTTATAGAGCTTTATCTAGATAGTTTGAGTTATTTGGGAATAAACCCCAAAGAACACGATATAAGATTTGTAGAAGATAATTGGCAAGCACCTACTTTGGGTGCATGGGGTTTAGGTTGGGAAGTTTGGCTTGATGGGATGGAGATTACTCAATTTACATACTTTCAGCAAGTTGGTGGCTTTGATTGCAAGCCAGTTACTGCTGAAATTACATATGGTTTAGAACGAATTGCGATGTATCTTCAAGAAAAAGATAGTATTTACGATATTTTATGGAATGAGAAAATAAGCTATGGTGATATCTTTCATACGGCGGAATTTGAACATTCAAAGTATAATTTTGAAATAGCTGATAAAGATATGCTTTTTAATTTGTTTGATACCTTCGAGAAAGAGGCACAAAGGGGAATAGAACAAAAGCTTGTCCTGCCTGCATATGATTATTGTTTAAAGTCTTCGCATGTATTTAACCTTTTAGATGCAAGGGGTGCTATTAGTGTTACTGAAAGGGCTAGGTTTATAGGTAGGGTTAGAAATCTTTCAAAATTAGTTGCTACAGAATACTTAAATCAACGAGAAGATTTAGGATTTCCATTACTAAAGGAATTGAGGTGAGTTTATTGAATACATTATTGTTTGAAATAGGAACAGAGGAGATACCAGCATCTTTTATTGAACCAGCAATTGATAAACTGAAGAAGGATACAAAAAAAGCTTTAGAAGAAAATCGGATAGAGTATGCAAATATAGAGTGCTTTGCATCTCCAAGAAGGATTGCGCTTTTAGTTCATGGGATTGCAGGCTTACAATCCACATTAAAAGAAAAGGTAAAAGGTCCTTCAAAGGCTTTAGCATTCGATGATGAAGATATGCCTTCAAAGGCTTTGCATGGATTTTTAAAGGGTAATAATTGCCAAATAGAGGACATCTTTATAGAAGAATTTAAAGGAACACCGTATGTTTTTGCCAATAAAACTCAAGAAGGTGGAGAAACGAAGAAGGTTTTAGAAAAAATATTGCCTGAACTTTTGTTTTCGATAAATTTTCCTAAGTCAATGAGGTGGAATAATTACAATATGAGATTTGCAAGGCCTGTAAGATGGATTGTGGCGATGTTAAATCAAGAAATAATAGAATTTCAGGTTGAGAATATAAAATCTTCTAACAAGTCAAAGGGACATAGAACTCTGTCTAATAAAGATATTGTAATAGATAGTGCAAAAACCTATATGGTAACATTACGAGAACATTTTGTTTTTGTTTCACAAAATAAAAGACGAGATGTTATTTTAGAGCAAATTAAAGAAATTGAAGAGGTTATAAATGCTGATGTTTTAGTAGATGAGGAGCTTTTAAATGAGGTTGTTTATTTAGTTGAATATCCAACGGCATTTTTTGGAGAGTTTGACAAAGAGTTTTTATCCCTTCCAAGTGAAGCTATAATTGTTCCAATGAAAGAGCATCAAAGGTATTTTCCTGTAAAAAAAGATGGTGAATTATTACCATTTTTCGTAGCTGTTAGAAATGGTGATGATTTTTATATAGATACAGTAAAGAAAGGGAACGAAAGAGTTTTAGAAGCAAGGCTAAAGGATGCACAGTTTTTCTATAATGAGGATTTAAAGCTAAAGTTAGAAGATAGGGTTGAGGATTTAAAAACAATTGTTTATCAAGCAAAACTTGGTACTGTTTATGAGAAGGTTTGTAGGATTAGGATAATTGGAGATGTAATTGCGGATTTCTTAAATCTTACTCAAAAAGATCATGAAGACCTAAAAAGGGCGGTAGAGCTTTGTAAGGCAGATTTAGTAACAGGTATGGTAAATGAGTTTGACGAGCTGCAGGGGGTTATGGGAAAAGAATATGCATTGAAAAATGGAGAAGAGGCTAAGGTAGCTAATGCGATATATAGTCATTATTTGCCTAAGTTTGCAGGTGATGAGATTCCAGAAGATGTTTTAGGTTTAATTATTAGTATTGCTGATAAATTAGATTCTGTTGTTGGCTCCTTTGCTATAGGTGTAAAACCCACAGGTTCTCAAGATCCATTTGGGCTTAGAAGGCAGGCGATAGGCGTTATAAATATGATGATTGAAAAGAATCTATGTTTAAATTTAAGCAATCTTTTATCAGTTTGTATAGATGCTTTAGAGGGAAAATTAGAGGTGGAGAAAAAGGTTTTAGAAAATGAATTAAATGAATTTTTCTCACAAAGATTAAAGGTAATTTTAAATGATGAAGGGTTTAGATATGATTTAGTGGATAGTGTTTTAGAGCAAAAACTAGAGCAAATTGTTTCTATAAAGCAAAGACTGGAAGTTTTAGACAAAAACTCAAAATTAGAGGAATTTGAAAAACTAACGAATGCGCTAACTCGAGTATATGCATTGTCTAAAAAGAGTGATACTATAAATATAGACGATAATCTTTTCGAAAATGAATACGAACGTACGCTGTTAAAAGAATTTGATAAAGTTAACGCAAATGTAGAGGAATATTTTAAAAATAGTAATTACCAAGAGGTAATTAATGAATTTAATAAATTAGTTGAACCAATACATAATTTTTTCGAAAATGTTATGGTTATGGTTGATGATGAAAAAATTAAGAATAATAGGCTGTCATTATTAAAAAGTATTGAGATTATGACAAGAAAGTTTTGCGATTATGACAAGATAGTGGGTTAGGCCAAATGGGATTTTGTCTAACATCGTATTAAGTGGTGCGTAAACAATTGAGTACTAGAGGATTTTTAGGTGGAGGTAGATTTGATGGCGAGTATAAAAAATATTGGAGTTCTAACAAGTGGTGGAGATGCGCCTGGTATGAATGCTGGGATTAGAGCTGTTGTTAGAGCCGGTTTTTATAATGGTTTTAATGTATATGGTATAAGAAAAGGGTATAATGGTCTTATAACTGGAGATATTCATAAGATGGACCCCAGAGATGTATCTGGTATTATAAAAATGGGTGGAACAGTTCTTAAAACTGCAAGGTGCAAAGAGTTTATGGATATTGAGGGTCAGAAAAAGGCTGTTTCTATGGCAAGGGTATTTGGGCTTGATGCTGTTGTTGTAATTGGAGGAGACGGCTCTTTTAAGGGGGCGCTTGAGGTAAGTAAGCTTGGGTTACCTGTAATTGGAATGCCTGGTACAATCGATAATGATATTGCATCTACTGATTATACTATAGGCTATGATACAGCATTAAATACTGCTCAAGATGCTATTGATAAAATTCGTGATACATCTTATTCGCATGAAAGATGCAGTGTGCTAGAAGTTATGGGAAGAAGAGCCGGTTACCTTGCACTTACTATTGGTATTACGGTTGGAGCAGAGGCTATTGTTATACCTGAAAAGGAGTTTAATCTTGAGACAGATGTCCTAAGACCGTTGGTGGATGCAAGAAATAGAGGCAAGGCTGATTTTATAGTTGTTGTGGCAGAAGGTGTTGGGAAAGTTTTGGATATTGCGCAAGATATTACTGATAAAACTGGAATAGAGGCAAGAACTACAATTTTGGGGCATATTCAAAGAGGCGGGTCACCAACTGTTTATGATAGGTATATGGCAAGTTTGATGGGGGAGAAAGCGGTGTCTTTAATAGCCGAGGGTGCGCTTAATCAAATTGTTGGGTTTAAGGATGATAAGGTAATAGGGATAGATATAGAAAAAGCACTTAAGATGGAAAAAAGCCTCTCTCCTGAGCTTATAAGGATTAGTAAGGTCTTGTCGGTTTAGTAGCCAAGGGGTTATTTTTGTAGTAAAGCTTAAGTTTTTTAGGAGGGATATCTCTTGAAGGTTCTATTTTGTGGCGGTGCAGGAGAGGTTGGAGCTAGTTGCGTATTAGCGAGAATAGATGGAAAAAATTATTTATTTGACTGTGGTATGCGAATGGGAGAAAGTAAGGATCTTTTCCCAGATATGAGGCAGATTCAGGAAAATGGTGGGGTTGATGCGATTTTCATAAGCCATGCCCACATGGATCATATTGGTGCGCTTCCTGTTCTAAGTGGTCAATTCCCAGAGGCGAAAGTATACATGACTCATGCAACAAAAGATTTGTTGCATTGTTTGTTATATGATAGTCTTAAGATTATGGAGTATAAAGAACAGGAAATTCCGCTTTATTCAGAGGCTCATGTTAAGGGGCTATTAAATAGAATAATTTGTTTTTCTCCAGGGTTTACCTTTGAAACTTTAGGTTCAAGTGAAAATAAAAACAATCATAAAATTACGTTTTATAATGCAGGGCATATTGCAGGCGCTGTTTGTATATATGTGACAACTGATGAGGGAGCGTTTTTTTATAGTGGGGATTTTTCGGTATTTCCACAAAAAACAGTTGAAGGGGCAAGTGTGCCTAGGCTAAGACCTGATGTTGCAATTTTTGAGTCTACCTATGGGGATAGATTGCATTCTAATAGAGATGTTGAAGAAGAACGATTGGTACAAAAGGTTTTAGAGGTTATAGAAAATAAGGGGAAGATTTTAATTCCAGCATTTGCTTTAGGTAGAGCACAAGAGGTTATACTTATTTTAAAACGTGCGATAAATAAGGGGGTTATCCCACCGTTTAAAATATATGTAGATGGTATGGTCAAAGATATTTGTAGGATATATAAACTAAATCCAAATTATCTTAGAAAAATGTTGTCAAAAAGAGTTTTTAAGGGGACAGATATTTTCTTTGATGATAATATAATTCCAGTTACAAAAAGACAGGTTCAGCGTCAAGAGATCGTAGATAGTAGTGAGCCGTGTTGTATTATCACAAGCTCTGGGATGCTTACGGGTGGGCCTAGTCAATGGTATGCACAAAAGCTTGCAGTAAGTGAGAAAAACTATATTGCGATTACAGGTTATCAAGATGAGGAGTCACCTGGACGACGTGTATTAGAGCTGTTAGAGGCATCAAGTGATGATAGGTTTTTAAAGTTTGGAGATGTATCGGTTGCTATGAAATGTGGGATTGGTAAATATGGATTATCGGCGCACGCTGATAAGACGCAGATAATTGGGCTTGTAAATTCGTTATCTCCAAAGTCAGCATTTTTTGTGCATGGTAATATGTCTGTAATAGAGGAGCTTTCAAAAAATGTTCAAGCGGATTTAAAGGGAAGGGTTTATGTTCCTCAAAATGGAGAAGAGTTTGAAGTTCAAATACATAAAAAAAGAAAACAACTAGAAAAAAATGCAATACCCTCAATGGGAATGAAGGATGAGTTAGATAATGAAAATATTGAACGCTTGTGGGAGTTTTTATTTTCTAAAAATATTGAAAATAAGCTATATACCATGGAAGAGCTTTACTTTATGTGGAAGGGGAGAAAGATTGAAGAAGGAAAGCTTTATGATTTAAAGAATCTAATAAACCAAACAAAGTTTTTTGAGCCTGATAATAGACGACCATTTATGTTTAAAGCTGTTGCAAGTGAAGATATAGAGGAAGAAAGTGGCGTTATGGAAGTAAACGAGATGTTAGGGCTTGTAGATGATTTTTTTACACAAGAGATGGGTCTATACAAGAAGGGCGCATATGTTGAAGAGTCGATTGTTCTTCTTTCTTTTTATTTTCCAAAGAGGGCAAAGGCTTATGAAGAGTTATTTGATCAATTTTACGAAAAGACGGGTTGGAGAATACAGCTTAATAGCCAGTGTAATTTAGCAAAGGCACAAATCTTGATTAGGCAGATATTAGGGGAACAAGAATATAAGATTCAAAAGATTTCATATCATCAATTAGAAGAAAGGTTTAGCGTTAAGCTATCGAAAGAGCTTGAAGAGGAACCTTTTGTAAAAAATCAATTCAAACAAGAAACAGGGATTGATATTGATTTTGTTGTACAATCTCAAAAAGCTAAACAGAGGGGGAATATTGCTGACAACACAAATAAGATGGAACAAAATGCTACGCTCTCGTTGATTCAAGATACGTTTGAGACAATGGAGCATAAGTTATATAAAAAGAGCTTGAAGATTGCTGATGGTCAAAGGTATATAGAGCTTTCATTTATATCTCCAAGTGTTGGGAGTAGGTATAGGGAGGTTCTAGATGAACTTGAAATGAAGACGTTTTGGAGAATAACAGTTTCGAATTCTGTAAATCAACATGAGGTCTTAAATATTGGGAGAAGATTTTTAGAAGAGGCAGAGGTTATAATGCGAAAGCCTCTAGCATTTATGCAAAAGCAAATGCAAGTCATAGCCTTAGTAAAAGATATTCCCTCTGATAAGGTAAATATTTGTGAGAAGTTTTTAGATAAGACGGGTATAGAATTAGTTTTTAAAGTGTAATGGATGGTATAGACCAGTGGGTGATTGGAGGGATGGTATGAAAGTTTTTTCTATAGTTTTGATTGTCGTAGGAATTACGATAGCGCTGATACCTTTAGGTCAAAGGGTATATACTTGGTATTGGCAAGACAGGTTGTTAAGTGAATGGGAAGCGGATTTTGAAAATAATGTTGAAAATAATCTTGAAAATAATCTTGATAATGAGCAAGATGATAAGGTTGTCCATTCTTATTATAGTTTAGGTGATGTTTTTGATAGCTTAATACAGCAAGATGAGGCGCAAATAGTTGAGGAAGAAGAGGTAGAAAAGGAGGAAGAGGAAGAGGAAGTAGAGGAGATATATAGTGGTGATAGTGTTAGTGGAGAGGATGAGGCGAAAAGTATAAATGATGAAAATATATTGGGGATATTGCATATCGATTCTATAGATGTAAAACTTCCTATCATGCGAGGAACGACGGAGAGGGTTTTACAAGTCGGAGTAGGAAAACTTGAGGGAACAACTCCAATTGGAGAATTTGGTAATACTGCACTTAGTGCCCATAGAGGACATAGTTATGGTAGGCTTTTTAATAGGTTAGATGAGGTTTTAGTTGGAGATTTTGTAAAAATTCAAACAAGTCAAGATGAGTTAATTTATGAAGTTTATGATGTTAAAATTGTAGAGCCAGATGATTTATCCGTTTTAAACATGAATAAAAATGAGAAAATTTTGACTTTAATTACTTGTCACCCACTGTATACATCGACGCATAGACTAATTGTGCATGGCAGGTTAGTGTGAAAAATAAAATTTGCTAAATAAATTTATTGAAGTTTCGGGTTTTATGTACTAAAATGAATATAAGGGAGTGGAAAAATTTTATTGTAAAATGTTTCTAAAAATCTGGATGAAAGAGAGGGCTCAAAAATGACATTATATTTACACAAATTTACGAGACATTCAATAGGAAGATTTATTGTTTGCCTTACAGTTTTAATCGTTTACTTTATGCTTTCACTAACTACGGGACTTGTAGTAAATGCTCAGTATAATTTAGAAAAAGAGGGAGAGTACGATGGTAATCCTGTCCATGGGGACATAGAGGGAGAATTTGTTTATAAGTACAATGTAGGTGGAAATGAGGAGGGTGATTTTAAAGATAGTTTTACGACTGTTGGGGACGGAGAAGCTTTGACTATTACTTACGAGGAATTAGTTGTAGACGGAAATGGTGACAGTTATATTGTCAAATACATAGTTGTTAAGGCTGCGAATTCTTACAAGGTGTATGAGATTGTTCCAGATCTTAATGTTGGGGATTACATTGAGATTACTAAGTCCGAGGTTGAGATATTGAATAATGGAGACCAGGTTGCGGATAT
>CAZTHU010000066.1:0-8904 GCA_964613575.1 uncultured Eubacteriales bacterium
ACTTGCAATAATAAATAAAACCATTATAAAAACTAAAGAATGTCTAAAGTCCGAAACAAATAACGACACTACAAATATCTTCAAAAACCTAAAGACACATTGTTTAGAGCAAAAAATACTCTTTCACGACCAACTAAAGAATATCAAAACAAATAAAGACTTATTAAACGCCTTGCACGTCTTACGTAAAAATACAAAGCTAAATCTTTTTAACAAAAACAAAAACCCTATAGATCTGAGTGCTAGTTCTCATGAACTTTTAGCCTCAAACTCAAAATACACAATAAATAATCTTTGCAAAGAATTTTCTTGTAAAGAAGAAAAAATAAATAACGAATTTATTGAAAATAAAAAAGCTCTTTGCTTTTGTAAAATAGAGCTACTATTATCACAACATAATTACTGTAATATCCTTACAGACAATATTAATGAGATAAATACACAAAATGGCTACAAATTAGAGAATAAAGACTTCCCTAAAATAAAAAAAGGTCTGGATTTCACATTTGATCAAATATGCGAACTTGCTGAAAAAACAATAGACGATGATGTAATCGATCTAAATAAAAACACCTTGGTTTTAGGTACTCTTTCCTATTTTAAATCTAAAATTATTAAAGATATAGATAAACAATGCAACAAAGTAGATCTTGCCAACACTTACCTCGCATCCCTAGAAAAAACACAAACTCTCAACCTAGAATAGTTAAAAGGGGCGTTATTACGCCCCTTTTTAGTTTTAGTTCATGTATAAATAATAGATATTAGCAATGTAAATGCTAATATAATAAGCACAGTTATCCTAGTCTTTGTTATAAGGCGAGTTACCACACCTACATCATCTACATATAAACCTGTTCCAACAATCCAATCCCAATGATCAACTCTTCTTACATATGAGATTTTCTCACTTGGTTCATCACTGCCAGGCTTTGGCCACATATAACTAACCTCACCATCTCCCTCATCTTCAACAACCTCAACCATCTTAGCAAAAAGCTTTTTTCCATTTTTGTCCATATAATCAGATAAATCCCTACCATCTAAATTTGGATCCATAGGATGCATTATCATCTTTGGTGTCATATTATTTATCCACAGATAATCATCTTCCCTGTATCTCATAGCCCGCACAGATTCTATAGCAGACTGTTTAGCCTCTTGAATTTGTATTTCCCCATTTCTTTCTTGTTCCACATACTTCATAATCAACGAATGTGCCAAGTCGGTAGTAACTTTAAGATTTTCCGTCTTGATCTCATTAAAATTTCCCAAAATATAAACTATATATCCAGTTAAAAGAACGGACAAAAGCAACGGTATCAAAAACCCACTATAGAGCTTAATTTTCAGTGTATCTTTTCTCATAATATCACCACCTAGATCAATATTATAACACAATTTACTAATAAAACAATCCTACTATTCACATACCCAATAAGTTCCCATTCTTAAGTTGCTATTCACTGAATTGATTGATAACTGTGAATAAGAAAAACAATATCACGTTAAATTTTAATAATGGAAGAGCAACAACAGCCGTAGCTGAATGTACGTGATTTCGTTTTTCTATCTACACCTATGTGAACAGTAACATTCTTGACAATTTAACCTTTACGGTATACTATTACTAAAGGTTCTAAGAATTTTATAGATAGGTGTGATGAATATTGATTACTCTAAGAAAAAAACTTACAGATATTGTTTCCGAAGCTTTCATCCAAAATGGATATGATGCATCCCCGTCTTTAGAAGTTAGCACCATGAATCTTTAGGAATAAAATTAATATAAAACACTTTCAAACAGCTGATAAATAAGGCTTTTTTTATGTGCAAAATACTTGAAAAAATATTTTTTTCATGATAAAATAATGGCGTTAATGGCGTTAACAAAAGGAGGCTGTTTTTATGTCATATTATCTAAAAAAGACTAAACAAAAAGGTCGTACTTATCTCTCTATTGATGAAAGTTTTTATAGTCATGAAAAAAAAGGAACTGCTCATAAGGCATATAAATCCCTAGGCTCTGTAGAAACCAATGTTAAAAATGGCATAGAAGATCCAATTGCATATTTTCAAAAGGAAGTAGATGAACTTAATAGACTGAAAAAAGAGAAAGGGGTTAAAAAAATATCTGATGTATCCCCAGTACTGCATCTCGGATATTTCCCTTTAAAAAGCATCTTAGAAAAATTGAAAGTTAAAAAATATATTGATTTTTTTAAACTTACGCATCAGTTTAAATATGATCTTTATGAATTGATATCATCACTTATTTACGCAAGAAGCGTTAACCCATGTAGCAAAAGGAAAACATTTCATGAAGTTTTACCAAATCTTTATCAACCATGTAATTATTCATACGACCAACTACTTGATGGGTTATCTTTTATTGGAAATGATTATGAAAAATTTATAGAATTATTTACAACTCAAGTAAGTGATATTTACGGAATTAATACTTCAAAAACTTATTTTGACTGCACCAATTTCTACTTTGAAATTGATAGAGAAGATGATTTTAGAAGGAAGGGTCCAAGCAAAGAAAATCAAAAAAGCCCCATAGTAGGTCTAGGACTTTTATTGGATAGCAATCAAATTCCTATTGGAATGAAAATGTATCCAGGCAACGAGTCAGAAAAACCTGTCCTTAGAGATGTAATTAATCATTTGAAAAAACAAAATAATATTAATGGGAAAACAATACATGTTGCAGATAAAGGTCTTAACTGTGCCCAAAACATTGCTTTTTCAAAAAAGAACAATGATGGATATTTATTCTCAAAAACTATTAAGGGACTTGCTGAAAAAGAAAAAGAGTGGGTTTTATTAAACACAGGATTTAAAGAAATAAAAGATAAGGATGGCAAAGTTGTGTATCGCTATAAATCTTGTGTAGACAGATTCCCGTACACTGTTGAACATGAAGGTAAAAAAGTTACTGTACATCTTACAGAGAAAAGATTACTTACATACAATCCTACACTTGCCTCAAAAAAAAGATATGAAATTAACAGAATGGTTGAAAAAGCAAAATCATTAACCTTATCTCAAGCAAAAAAAAATGATTATGGCGAAACAGGTAAGTATGTTAATTTTACGGATAGCAAAGGGAAAAAAGCGTCAGTTTGCATCAATCAAGAAGCCATTGATAAAGATTTAAAATTTGCAGGATATAATCTTCTTGTGACTTCTGAAGTAGAAATGCACGATGAAGATATATACAACACATATCATAATCTTTGGCGTATAGAAGAATCATTTAGGATTATGAAATCAGATCTTGATGCAAGACCAGCATTTGTTCAAAAAGAAAGTACTATAAAAGGGCACTTTCTAATATGTTACCTTACAGTACTTTTAGAAAGGATATTTCAAATTAAAGTTTTGAAAAATCAAAAATCAACATCAGAAATTTTTAAATTTATTAAAGATTTCAAAGCTACTAAATCTGAAACAAAATACATAAATACAACTACTTATACAAATTTTATTGATGAACTTTCAGATATGTTAAAGTTGCCATTAACCAATTATTTTTTAACTGAGACACAGATAAAATCAATACTAAATACTAAATTGTAAAATTTTTCAACAAAAAAGGATATCACATGGTAAAAATATCCTTTTTTAAAGTTAGCGCCATTTTTTAACGCCTGATACCAAAGACAGGTTATAACACAATTTACTAATAAAACAATCCTACTATTCACATACCCAATAAGTTCCCATTCTTAAGTTGCTATTCACTGAATTGATTGATAACTGTGAATAAGAAAAACAATATCACGTTAAATTTTAATAATGGAAGAGCAACAACAGCCGTAGCTGAATGTACGTGATTTCGTTTTTCTATCTACACCTATGTGAACAGTAACATTCTTGACAATTTAACCTTTACGGTATACTATTACTAAAGGTTCTAAGAATTTTATAGATAGGTGTGATGAATATTGATTACTCTAAGAAAAAAACTTACAGATATTGTTTCCGAAGCTTTCATCCAAAATGGATATGATGCATCTTTTGGCGATGTCAGGATTTCTGACAGACAAGATCTATGTCAATTCCAATGTAATGGTGCCTTTACATGTGGTAAGGCGCAACGAACAAACCCTATTGAGGTTGCAAAAAAAATAGTTTCCAGCATAAAAAATGATGCTGTCTTCAAGGATATAAGTATAGCGGGTCCTGGCTTTATTAATTTTGTTTTAGAGGACGAATTTATCTCAAAACATATAAATGAGATTTCCGAATCTAAAAACCTAGGTATAAAAAGTAATTTCGAACCCGAAAAAATAATAATAGATTACGGTGGTCCTAATGTGGGTAAACCACTACACGTAGGTCACCTTAGAACTGCCATAATTGGCGAAAGTCTAAAAAGAATATCAAGACTTTTAGGTCATAATGTTATAGGAGATATCCATCTTGGAGATTGGGGTCTTCAAATGGGAATGATCATAGTAGAATTAAAGCGTCAAAATCCCACCTGGGTTTATTTTGATGAAAATTATAGCGGTGATTATCCTAAAGAATCACCTTTAAGTTATGAGGATTTTGAAAACACTTATCCTATAGCTAGCAAAAGAGCAAAAGACAACGAGGATATAATGGCAGAGGCTAAGGAAGCTACAAATCAGCTTCAAAAGGGAAACCCAGGTTACACAGCGCTGTGGAAACACTTTGTCAACATCTCAGTTAACGCTTTGAAAAAAAGCTATGAAAAACTTTTCGTTGACTTTGACCTATGGTTAGGTGAATCAGACGTACAAGATATTATTGAAGAAATGGTAGAGGATTTAAACAAAAGGGGCTTTACATATAAAAGCGAAGGCGCATTAGTTATAGATGTTAAAGAGGAATCAGACGATCAAGAAATACCTCCCTTTATGGTATATAAATCTGATGGTTCAACCCTTTACAGCACTACCGACTTAGCAACCATATTACAAAGAAAAAAAGATTATACTCCAAATAGTATATGGTATGTAGCAGATTCACGCCAATCAATGCATTTTAAACAACTATTTAGATGCGCATATAAAACAAATATTCTAAATAAGGATACAAAGCTTTCTTTTCTAGGATTTGGAACTATGAATGGTAAAGATGGTAAACCGTACAAAACAAGAGATGGCGGAGTTATGCAATTAGAAAAGCTCATAGATATGGTTGAAACAAAAGCATTAGAAAGAATTGAAAATGAAAAAATTGGGATAAACTACCCTGAAGAAGAAAAACACAAAATTGCTCATTTAGTTGGAGTAGCTGCATTAAAATACGCTGATTTAATGAATCACAGAACAAAAGACTATGTTTTTGACATAGATAGATTTTTATCTTTTGAAGGAAAAACTGGCGCATATTTATTATATAGCGTTGTTAGAATGAAGTCTCTACTAAGAAAAGCTAAGGAGCAAAACTTTTGCATTGGCAGTATCAAAGAACCATCGAGCGATATTCAAAGAGATTTACAACTAAAGATAGCTAACCTATCCGATGTTGTCAATAAAGCTTTTGAAGAAAAGGCACCAAATTACATCTGCGACTATGCATATAACTTAGCAGCAGACTTCAATAGATTTTATCACGAACATAAAATACTGACACAAGAAGACAGTGAACTTCGAAGCTCATGGCTTGGTCTTATAAGTCTAGTTCACGATATAATGTCAACATGTATAGATGTTTTAGGTATAAAATCACCCGAAAGGCTATAAAAAGTTAACAATTTAAATTTAAAACTACTTACTTATTTGACAAATAAGTAAGTAGTTTTTTTAATTACCTTCCCATTTTGTGCTATTTCCCTAGGCAAAACTTTCAAATAAACAGTAACACATATTCAAACAAGTCCCTTTTACTTCGCCAATGTTATCTAAGGTTTTTACATACAACACTTCTCCTAACCATCAGAGATATTTAATCATATGCCGTAGTGTTCAAGACTAGTGAAGTATCTTGAAGTACCTATATCATTCTTAGATAACGTAGATTCTGTTTCAAATCTTAGGCTATTCAACCGACTACAGAGAATTCCTTCTCCAAGCCACTACCTTTTAAGGTAGCTGGTTAGTTGACTCAAAGAACAAGTGAAAATTGCTATACCGTTTGAGGGAATTTCCGTTAAGTTTTATAAAATCCCAAGTCTCTTTGTAATTGCCTTTAACTGCAAACTGTTCATCTCGAATGAAGTCAATAAATGTCGTTTCAGTCTTATAATAGGAATCAGAAAACCTCTCAGCATACTCCATCTTCAATTCATCCACCAAATTTATCTCATTATGTAAAACGTGTTCAAGATTACAAGAAAAATAATACACGCTATACGGAATACCCGATATCTTCGGACAAAGTGATAATCGATTAATGACTTGCTGTTTTCTACTGTTTCTTTCAAGAACACGCTCTACACCGTTTGCAATAATCGCAGATTCCGAATAGGCAAATTTCTCTACTTCTTCCACTTGAATTTGATCACTTTTTATATAAGCCCCATCCATGTCGATTAGATGAACGATCCGAATAATATCGCTCTTTTTTATTCCTAGTTCTCTTGCTAGAAAAGCTTTAACATGATCATTGACTTTAGCAATGGCATTAGAGCTACTTGAAAAGCGATCACTGGTTATATCTCCTCCGGTTATGTAGAACCTAACTAGTTTCGACGAAACCAATTTATCAATAATACCACCTAAAGATGTTTTATCAGTGACACCTTCTACAATAAATAGAATGATCTTTTTAGTTTTCATCAATCGCCCTCCCAGCAATCCTGAATGCACGACTAATATCAAAGCTATTGGTCTCTTTGTAGATTTCCTCTTTTTGACCACCAAGATTTATGCTTCGATAGTACAAGTTTCGAAGATTATTATTGCTCTTAACATTTAAAAATCGCATATATCGATTTTTAGGATTCGTTGTTGTAAAGATGATCGAACTTGTATCCAGCATTTCAAGGGGTCTCAAATTATGAGAAGTAAAGATCAACTGTCCTTTTCCATTTTCACTAATAATCTGAAGAATTTCACCGAGTAAATATTCAAATATGCCGGCATCCAATTCATCAACAACCATATAAACCATTGGGTTATTGAACATTGTTATCAAAGCACTCAGTATGGAGATGATTTTTTTGATACCATCAGATTCATATTTTAAAGGAACTTTTATGTCACCCCTTATGGAGATCAGTTCAATCCGAATTCCTTCATTACCATCTTCTCTAAGTTGCTTGCCATGTTTTTTCAAACCGATATTAAGACCTGGAACAATAGTCTCAAGAACAATATTCATCTGGTCAATAATCTTTACCACAACATTATAAACTTCTTCAGGTACAACCGATGGCTTTAATAAACCAATTGCCAAATCTCCCTGTGTCACCTTTTTCTCATCCAACAACCTGAAACTAAAGGGAATTAACACATTCATGTTAATCATTCCTGAATGATGATTCTTTATAATGAAAATATTAACATTGGCATAATGCTTTAAAGCTATAATAATATCTGTGTAGTTTTTAAAAGCATCACTTTTCTTAATGATATCTTCTAACTCACTGCTAAATACAAAAGAGGTACTGTTTTTCGCTGACATTTTTCTTGCAACACCCAAGTCAATTTGAACATCAGCATTATTTGAAGTGAGTAAACGA
This sequence comes from uncultured Eubacteriales bacterium, assembly GCA_964613575.1. Classification (GTDB taxonomy): domain Bacteria; phylum Bacillota; class Clostridia; order CAZTHU01; family CAZTHU01; genus CAZTHU01. Next base: position 7,664 of record CAZTHU010000066.1, read on the forward strand.
TAGTTTTTTACCGGCTTAAAAACATATTCTTTGTTTTTAACGTGATAATCAATAATTCCCGCTTTACTTTTCCAAGCACCATCAACAAGCTCTTTGTACGTTAAGTTTTCTCGAATGACTTTAGCTTTGTTTTCATCTGTTCTTTCAATCTCTACTTCGTAGAAAATCTGGTACTCATGGTCATCTTGGTTCAAATCAAAACCAAGTTTGATCGTAGCAGTTTCTTTTGCTTCAAAGATATAGTCCCCTGCATTTCTAGGTAGCTCTTTTCCACTTATAAGGTGTTTAATAATCCACATAGCATCAACAAATGCTGTTTTACCTGAACCATTTTGACCATATATACCTACGATCTCAGAACGCATTAGTTTTTTTGATGATGCATTATCATTTGGTAAATCAATTTTTCCATATTCAACATTTTTTATATTATACAGTTCAGCTTCTTTTATACGAATCATAGAATCTTTCATTACATACACCTCCACTTACAATAAATCTTATCACAAAACACTCGATTTGTAAATGTATTTTCTGAATAAGACACGTTTTGTATCTATTATTAATTCTGAACAACGTTTATTGTAACCATATTTTAAAATTGTATTCACCAAGATTCCGTCTAGCTCTAATTATCTTAAACAAAGTCTTCAAATCCATTTCCAAACACGTTGTCACTATCATTATTTGCGAACGCTTACCATTAGGATATTTCATCAAAAATTTCACATGCTTTAAGATAAATCTTTTAAAAAAGTAGTATCAAAAAGGGGTTGGTTAGTAGCATCTAAAACGCCTCTTTTTTGCATCGATATCAATTTAAAAGGTAATACATGGGGACTTACATGAAGAGATTTTGCCGCTAAATTAATATCCTTTTCCTTTAGTATTGACACAATTTGTTCATCTTCTAAAAGAAGTTCAGCTGCAAAAATATTTGCTTCATACTCAGATTTACTATTCATCTTAAAGAAGCTTAATTCATTTGCTTTAGTTAGGTGTTGATGCAACCTATCATGACCTAATTCGTGTGCACACACAAGCCTACTATCTTCTTTACAAAGAACTTTATTAATAACAATATGGCGCTCTCTATTAATAATCGAATAAAAACCTTTAAGTTTATTTAGGTCTTTAAAAGAGACGAATATATTTAGAATATCAGCTATTTCAAAAGGATTATTTGTTTTATAAAGACTTAGCAGAAAACCGTTATCCTTTTAAGGTAACGGATGAATGCT
>CAZTHU010000067.1:0-8904 GCA_964613575.1 uncultured Eubacteriales bacterium
CATTATATAGGATACTTTATTTTTTATCCCTTGACAACTATCCTAACACAGGGGGCATCCTACATTCATAAAAAGCCACTCCTTTTTTTTGATTTTTTGTTTTTTACTTTTCACTTATAAATGGCAATTTTCTTCATAAAAAATAACTACTAAACATTGGATCAATCGGCGTGGTTTTACAATTCTTACTAATCAAAAAAAGCTCAAAAACAAGAACGAACCTAAAAAATTTAAGTTCGCTCTTATTTTGGAAGTAATTATGTTATCCTACACACTAATACTAAGTTAAAAGTACTGGTTAAATTTCATTTCCCGATCCTCAAAACCCTTACGCACCTAAGAGGATTCGAACCTCTGGCACTCGGTTTAGGAAACCGATGCTCTATCCTGCTGAGCTATAGGTGCAATCAACTAAATTTAATACAAATTAATTATAAGTAAACAAACACTGTTTTGTCAAGAACAAATTTTAGTTTCTAAAAGTTTTATAAATTGCAAGTTAAACTAAAAATGCCAATAGAGTTTGTAATTAGTTGATATGATTATTAACATTTTAAGTAAAAATATTAGTTAGGAAATGTACTAAAAAGTATATTACGCTAACTAGGGCGCCTGAAATAAAGAGGAACAATAAGATCAAAGCTTTAATTCTTTTCTTCTTAAAAGCAATTTGTTGTTCTTTTAAGAATTCTTGTTCTTCACTTACTTGTAACTCTGACAATTCAGATTCAGCTTCTAACAATTGTTTTGCTCTTTCGACATTTCTAGCACCAACATAAATATCAATACCATGTTTTGAGTTTCCCATGTAGACAGACATATAGGCGCCAGTTCCTCTAAACCTAGTGTTTATGGATATATCATTCGTTTTTAAGATAGACTCTATTATTTGTGCTTCTACCAGATCAGCAACTGTTGTTAGTAAAACCTCATCGTCAAAATTCTTTTTATCTTCCATAGCACGATTACCCTTTCGTCATATTGTGATGAAACAAATATTACTGACTAATTTTTATCAAATTAAATCTATGCTTTTTACAATCATTAATCAGGATAAATAGGTTTTAAACCACTTTGGAAATGCCTTAAGTGAAGCTCCTTACCCCTTATAATCTCAACTTTTGGTATCAAATGTCGGTTTTTATATAACTCAGTTATTGCCGCAACAGTGTAGTTTATATGTTCCTCATTATACATATTTCTAGGAATGGCAAAACGTACTAAATTTAAAATCCCTTTTCTTTCTTCAGGCGTTTTCTTATCCCACTCAAATGCAAAAGGTCCCAATTCACAAGCACGTATTCCAAATAGTCTTATAAGCTCTATAACAAATCCAACACCGCCAAAATCATCTATCCTCATATTGGTACCTTCAAAAAATTTTGTCATATCTATATATACAGCATGCCCACCTGAAGGCAATACAACAGGAACCTCATTTCTAGCAAGCTTTTCGGCAAACATTCGTGTTTGAGCAACTCTTCGTTTAAGATATGGTTCTTTAATTATAGTATGAAGACCAATTGTAGCAGCCATAATATCCCTTCCACTTAATCCTCCATAAGAATCATTTCCGTAATTTAATATTTGTCGTTCTTTTATTAGAACACCAATATCCTGACTATCAGTAGAAAATTTTCGCTGAAAAATACCTTTATCCCTAAAACATAAAAATCCTCCAATATTTGCAAGTCCATCTTTCTTTAGGCTGATCGTAAACCCATCAACATAAGAGAACATCTCTTGAATTATAGATGGAATAGTCTTATTGTTAAATCCTTCTTCAAACTCCTTTATAAACATAGCGTTCTCGGCAAATCTTGCAGCGTCAAAAAAAAGTGGTATATCATATTTTTGTGCAATTTTGCTACATTCTTTAATGTTTTCCATAGAAACAGGTTGTCCAGCACCAGTGTTGTTTGTAATAGTGAGTAATATAAGAGGTATGTTTTCTGCTCCTTCAAGCTCTATAGTTTCAATAAGTTGTTTTAAATTAATGTTTCCTGCAAAGGGATTCTTTTTCCATAAATCATCTACGTTAAAATTTTTGCCCATTTCTTGTGAAAATAGGTTCACTGGTACAATTTGATTAACGTGTGCTTGTGCTTCAGTAGTATCAAAGAAACCATTACTAGGGATTACCATCCTTTTTTTTGAAGCTAAAACCTGTTGTATTGCCCAAAACAAAAGCCCCTCTGCACAACGACCTTGTGGGGTCAAAAAGAAATTTGGCCTTGAAAGTTGATGGACGCCTCCATTAGCAAATCCTCCTTCTGAAGGGTTATTTAATTGTTCTTCTGAAGGAAACCATGTGAGATTATCTTCATCAGAAATTATTTTACTGACAAGGTTTTTGGGATTATCTCCTCTTTCAAAGACATCCCTGACTGCATCTAGCAATCCATAATATCCATGATTTCTGCCATAAGCTTCATCACCTCTTATAATGCTTGCCCACTGAACATCGGTCATCGCAGAAGTTCCAGAATCCGACAAATAATCGCATACTAACATAGCAGAAGGATATGCAAAAGCATTGTATTCTGTAGCTTTTTGAACTCTATGTCGTTCTTCTTTAGAAATATTGTGATTTGCTCTTACTACTAGATTGTGAAAAGTTGGTACTGGAACCCCTAAATTCTTTGAATCTCTTATCATAATAAACCCCCTCAAATTTTATAAGTATAAAAAACTAGACAGCTACTTATAATTTAAGTGGTTTATTGAATAAAGTCAAATTAATAGAAAAAATCAATAAAAAATAAAGTTTATTCTGTATATTAATTACTCGAGCAGTTTTGTTTACACAAGAAGAATGCATGGCAAATCATTTGCTTTTAGCTGATTTAACTCCCTTATCGATTAATCCGCTCATTTGACCCATGGGACATATCTGACACCAAGATCGTGGCAAAAATATTATTCCCATTATTATACCAACCATAAATGAAGCAAACATAAATGTTACAACCGCTCTTAGCAAACTATCTAAGTCTCCCCATGTTGTAATAATAGACCACGTAAACCTCGAAAACATCAGTATCATGACTATATTTTTAAACACATTAGTCTTCATCCATTTAAAAAGTGGTTTTTTAAATGACATATGCGGCATGAACTTTCCTAAAAACGATCCGCGTGGGCAAATGTGTGAACAATGCATTTTGCCTCTTCCTGATAGAGCAATAATTATAGGCGTAAACATACAAGCAAAGCCTATAATAGCAAAATAGGGATTTACGAAAGAAAGAATGAAAAAAAGTAAAATTATAATCCAACTCCAAGATACAATCGATAACCTTCTTTTTTTTGCCATAAAAAAACCTCCTGTTTTGTTTTGAATTATATTGACTATTATATTTATTTATTGTAATATTATAATATGATATTTTTTATTATATGTCAAGCTTCAAAATAAAGTAAACACTGTTAAGTTTTTTACTATAACAACGAAATATTTAAGGAAAATAAAAAAAAGGATGGTGTGAACATGTCAAAAAAAAGTAGTATTTTTATTTGGATTATTGCTTTAATTCTGGTAATGGGTGGAAGTTACGCCTTTTTGGAATCACAAAAAGACACAGAAACTGATAAGCTACAGGAATCAATCAAAGATGACTACAAGACTGAGACTAATCAAACTGAAAACCTTGTTAGGGTTCCTGATATTAGGTTAAGTTCTACCTTAGGCGAAAGCGTATCTATTAGAGATTATGATGATAAGGTTTTGGTTATTTATTATTGGGCAAGTTGGTGTCCTCCCTGCATATTTGGTATGCCAGAAATACAAGAAATACATGAACAATTTGAACAAAGAGATGATTTAAAATTAATAGCAGTAAATGCAACGGACGGAGTTAGAGAAACTAAGGAGGTAGCAACAAAATTTTTAAATGATAACAATTATACATTTTTAAGCTTGTTTGATGAAAACTCAAGAATTGGTAACTTCTTTGGAATAAACTTTATACCTACGGTTTTTGTTATAGACAGACAAGGTGTTGTTTATAAGCAAATAGATAAAGACGATATTATAAGAACGGTTAACGAGGTGATATAATGATAGAACCCATATTGGTTTTTTTAGAGGGGATACTAGCTTTTATATCCCCTTGCTTTTTACCAATGGTACCAATTTATATTACATATTTAATTGGTACTAATCAAAGTGATGACACCAAATCTAAGTTATTCCATAGTTTAGGATTTATATTAGGGTTTACCCTTATTTTTGTTTTGATAGGCGCTGGTGCATCTAGTATAGGCTTTTTTATAACGTCTAGAAGAGATGTTTTAGAAAAGGTTGCAGGTGTTATTATCGTATTTTTCGGTCTTAATGTTATGGGTCTAATAAAGCTAAATATATTAAATAAAACTAAAAAATTAAATGTAGACATCAAATCAAAAGGATTTTTTGGTGCATTTTTCTTTGGAATAGTTTTTTCTATTGGCTGGACACCTTGCCTTGGTCCTTTTTTAACATCAGCTATATTAAAGGCATCAAATTCAGAAACTGTATATCAAGGAATGTTTTTGCTCTTTCTTTTCTCAATGGGATTAGGGGTACCTTTTTTAATCACCTCAATTATAATGAATCAATTAAAAGGCATTTTTACTTGGATAAAAAGAAACCACAGCATAGTAAATATAATATCAGGGAGTATATTGGTTATAGTTGGGCTTATGATGCTATTTGGAGGTTTTACATATTATGAAAGATTATTTCTTTAAAAACCACTTCTTTTTTTAAAAAACCATATAATTATAAAAAAAAATGTTGTATAATTAACAGGTAATTGAAAAATTATCGTCATTGTTCTAAAATACAGCATATAATAGTATATACTTTAATGATTAAGATTGTTAAAAATTACAAATGATTTATATGGTTTTAGGAGGTTGTTTTATGAATGTGGTTAAGTTTGGAGGGACATCTTGCGCTTGCGCAGAGCAGATAAAAAAGGTATGTGAAGTTATATTAGATGATAGCTTAAGAAAAGTTGTTGTTGTATCAGCCCCGGGGAAAAGGCATAAGTCTGATATAAAGGTAACAGATCTTTTAATCTCTTGTGCTAAAGCTTTTATAGAGAGGCAAGATGCAGAACTAGAACTAGAGCAAGTGGTTAAACGTTACGCAAATATTATTGAAGAATTAGATATGGATAAAAGCTTTATAGACGAAATCAGAATGGATATCAAAAAAAGATTGTATAGCGATGTAGATGATGAAGAAAAGTTTACTGATCTATTAAAGGCTGCAGGTGAAGACAATTGTGCTAAACTTATTGCTAGATACCTAAGAAAACTTGGAAAAAACGCAAGGTATGTTAATCCGAGAGAAGCAGGGTTGCTTCTAAGTGATGAATATGCTAACGCAAGAGTTCTTCCTATTGCATACGAAAACTTAGCAAAGCTAAGACACATGGAGGGAATTGTAATTTTCCCAGGATTTTTCGGTTACTCTCCGGCAGGTGACGTAGTAACCTTCCCTAGGGGAGGCTCTGATATTACGGGATCTATATTAGCTGCAGCTCTAGATGCTGAAATTTATGAAAACTATACTGATGTTGACTCAGTATTTTCAGCTAACCCTAATATTGTTGATAATCCAGACCCAATTTTCGACATTACATACCGAGAAATGCGAGAATTATCCTACGCAGGTTTTTCTGTTTTGCATGAAGAGACTTTAGAACCAGTTTATCGGAAAGGGATTCCGGTTGCTATAAAAAACACAAATAATCCAAAGTCTATAGGAACTTTAATATCCGCAAAAAGAACTGCTAGAAAAAATCCAGTTGTTGGTATAGCCTCACAAGGCGGTTTTTCAAGTATTTACTTAAGCAAGTATCTTATGAACAAAGAAATTGGTTTTGGAAGAAAAGTTCTTCATATTTTAGAGGATGAGGCCATTCCTTTTGAACACATGCCATCAGGTATAGACAATTTATCCGTTGTAGTAAAAGAAGAATATCTTGAAAAAAATAAGGAAGACCGCATTTTAAAACGATTGAAAGATGAATTAAAAGCAGATGTTGTAAATATTGAAAGAAACCTTGCACTTATTATGGTTGTAGGTGAAGGGATGATGCAAACTATAGGTATTGCTTCAAAAGCTACTAGTGCATTAACTAAAACTGAAGTTAATATAGAGATGATAAATCAAGGTTCTTCTGAGGTAAGTATGATGTTTGGAGTTAGGGAAAGAGATGCCAATATAGCGACTAAGGCTTTATATAATGTATACTTTAAATGATTTAATTAATTTTTCAAATTTTTGTTTAAAAGAATATATGTAAATAAGTCAAGGAAACAAATCCTTGGCTTATTTACAGGAAATATAGAGGGATAAAAATGGGTTCTAAGAGCATTATGATACTAGGAACGGCTTCATCTGTAGGTAAGAGTGTTGTAGTAGCAGGTGTATGTAGAGTTTTTAAAAGATTTGGGTTAAAAGTAGCACCATTTAAATCACAAAATATGGCGCTTAATTCTTTTGTAACTAAAGATGGTGACGAGATTGGAAGAGCACAAGTAGTACAGGCTCAAGCATGTAATATAGAGCCTGAGGTTAGGATGAATCCGATACTATTAAAACCAAATTCTAGTAAAAAATCTCAAGTAATCCTTAATGGAAAGGTTTATAGGGATATGGATGCCAAAGAATATTACACATTCAAACCAAAATTAAAAGAAATTGTTAAAGAGGCATACACTTCATTGCAAAATGACTTTGATCTAGTTGTTTTAGAGGGAGCAGGCTCACCTGTTGAATTAAACCTAAAGGAAAATGATATTGTAAATATGGGAATGGCAACACTTTCTGATTCTCCATGTATTTTAGTTGCCGATATTGATAGAGGCGGTGTATTTGCATCTATTGTAGGAACTGTTAACCTTCTAGAACCACAAGAGAGAGCTAGAATAAAGGGAATCATAATAAACAAGTTTAGGGGCGATAGAGCTATTCTAGAACCCGGAATAAAACAAATTGAAGATTTGACAGGCATTGATGTTCTAGGTGTCTTACCTTATTGGGATTTAAAAATTGATGATGAAGATAGTTTGTCTTGTAAGTTAATTAAAAATGATGTAAAAAAAGATGATGTAGATATAGCTGTTTTAAAACTTCCATACATGTCTAACTACACTGATTTTAATTATCTAGAGAGTTTAAAAGGGGTAAGTATAAGATATTGTGATAGTGTAAAAAAACTAGGATACCCAGATTTAATAATCATACCTGGCTCAAAATCAACTATAAACGATCTTTTATACCTTAGAAGTTCTGGATTAGAAGATGTAATAATAGGTCTAAATAAAGCACACATACCTGTATTTGGCATATGCGCAGGGATGCAAATTTTAGGGAAAAATATAACTGATAAAGAAAATTGCGAATCAACTGTAGAGGAAATTAATGCTTTAGGATTACTTGAAATAGAAACTACATTTAAAAAAGAGAAAATACTTAAACAAACTAAAGCTTTAGCCGATGTTTATGGTAAGGGTGTTTTTTCTAGCGTAGACGGTTATGAGATACATATGGGAAATACTAAGTATTTAAAACCTGAAAATTCATTTGTCAAAACTGTAAGTGGAGAGATAATTGGCGTTTGCAATGACCAGAGAAACGTTTTTGGGACTTACCTTCACGGAATTTTAGATAATAAAGAATTTTGTGAAAATCTTTTGTCTCTAATTAGAAACAAAGATTTTAGCTACTTTGGAAATCAAGACATTCAAAATTTTAGAAGTTTACAATATGACAAATTAGGCGATTATATAATGGATAATTTAGATATGGATAAGTTAAAAGATATAGTTAACGAAGGATAGTAAATATTTGGAGGTACATATGCTTTTAAGATTTTTATTACTAGATATACTAATTGCTTGTATTCTTGATTTGGTGTTAGGCGATCCTGAAAAATTACCACATCCTGTCAAGTATATTGGTAAGCTTATAAAAAGATTAGAAAAATACTTTTTAGATACTGTAGGACAAAAATATCTAGATAGCGTTAAAACTTTGTCTCGAAATATCAAAGTAAGAACTAGAAGGGGCAGACTTTATGAAAAATACTCAGGCTTTTTAGTATTCTTTATTATTGCTGGCACATCATTTTTCCTATTGCTTATCTTGATGTATTTAATATCACTAATATCTCACCGGATATTTTCTAATTACGTTCTTTTTCATATCTTAAATATATTTATAATATATACTAGCATATCTTCAAAATCTTTATCTAAGGAGGTATACAATGTTTTTTACTGGCTAGATGAGAGAAATCTCTTTCAAGCTAGAACAGCACTTTCTAAAATCGTTGGACGGGAAACCATTAATTTAAGTGAGCCAGAAATTGTGAGAGCTTCTATCGAAACTACTGCAGAAAGCACGGTTGACGGAATTATAACCCCTTTATTTTATGCTATAGTTGGTGCCTTTTTAGGTGGTATCGTAATGGCGCCGCTAGTATACACTTTTAAAGCAACTAGTACGTTAGATTCTATGATAGGTTATAAAAATGACAAATATATGTATTTTGGATATTCTTCAGCAAAGGCAGATGATATGTTAAACTATGTCCCAGCTAGAATAACTGGCATTTTTATTGTTATCGCAACATTTATATCAAAATTAGACTACAAAAGTTGTTGGCAGATCTTAATAAGAGATAGAAGAAACCATGAAAGCCCTAATGCAGGATATCCAGAGTCAGCCTTTGCCGGGGCTTTAAATGTTACCCTTGGTGGAACAAATATCTACTTTGGAAAAAAAGTAACAAAGCCTCTAATTGGCGACAGTGGTAAAGATATTATAAAAAATGATATAGTTGATGCTATAAAATTAATGTTTGTTACATTTTTTGTAGCACTTTTTATATTTCTTTTATTTAG
>CAZTHU010000068.1:0-8899 GCA_964613575.1 uncultured Eubacteriales bacterium
CCTCAGCCAGGGGACTTGGACTCGTGCCACGCAAGCAGCGATGACAAAGAGTGAGTGCATAAAGGCAATTGAGACTGGAATTTGGTGTGTTGATGTTTTAAAAAAAAGGGGATATAATCTTATAGCAACTGGTGAGATGGGTATTTGTAACACTACAACAGCTGCAGCTGTAGCATCTGTGTTGCTAGATGTAGAAAGTAAGGATGTGGTAGGAAAGGGTGCAGGTCTTTCAAACGAAAGCTATTTAAATAAGATAGAGATTGTCAAAAAGGCGATAAGACTAAACCTTCCAGATGCAAATGACCCAATAGATATACTAAGAAAGGTTGGAGGTTTTGATATTGCAGGTTTGGTTGGATGCTTTATCGGTGCAGGAGTCTGCAGAATTCCAATAGTCATTGATGGTTTTATTTCGTCCGTAGCAGCTTTGACTGCCATTAAACTTGAGCCAAAGCTTAGGGATTTTCTATTCGTTTCTCACCTGTCAGATGAATTAGGCTCTAAAAAAGTACTTGAGGGCATAGATTTACCCCATATTTTAAATTTAAATATGAGGCTTGGAGAGGGAACGGGAGCTGTTTTAGCTTTTAAAATATTTGATGCCGCAATAGAGAGTTATATGAAAATGGGAACGTTTAATGATGCAAAAATAGAACAGTATAAACCACAATAGAGAAAAATTATTGTCGATTAACGGAGATTCGAGAATTATGAAAATCTCTTTCAGGGTCGAAGTTTGAGGAAAGTTCGCTATCTGGGGAGTGATCGTCGTGGTCTGCTTTTGCTGGGCTTACTGAAACACGTTGTTCATTTGGCCAAATTTGGATAGCATATCCCACGTATTTACCACCTGCACCAGGATTCCATTGGGGTACAAAACTTTCATATGTTTTTTCCCCATCTTCTCTAGGTGCGTTCAGGTATGGCCCATAGCTTTCCCAACTACCTGTTCTTGTGCGTACATAAATTTTTGATTGCAGAGCAGTAATCAAACGCCTAACGCCTTCATGACTTTGACTCATCAAAAAAGCTGAGTCGGAATCATTACTAGGTTCAATTTTAAACCTATCATAGTTTAATACTATATCTGGGATGCCGGTTTCATTTATTAAGGTTTGTATTGCTGTTTCGATATTCTCGGCTTGTCTTTGATCGGTTTTTCTTCTGGAATTTTGTAGGACGCTGTTAAAGGCATTAAAAGCTATTACAGCAAGAACGCCAATAATCGCTATAGTAATTAATAACTCTACAAGAGAAAAACCTTTTGAACGTTCTTTTTTAGCTAAAGTCATAATCATCGTCCTTTGTTTTTGAATTTGAAATCTTAACATTAGTATCTAAGGGATAAAAGGGAGGGTTCTAGTGAGCTTATTTTAGGGAGATTCCTAAAATATTCACACGAACCCATCCCTTAGTTAGTTTGTTTTATGGAAGATACAATAGAACCGTCCACTTGTGTTTCTTGTTTTTAATCATCATCATCATCCAATTCATTAATAAAGATACCTTCAAATTCACTATGATTACCAAGGTCTTCTTCATCGTAAGTATTTCGATCAGAATCACCATCGTCTGCATCAGTTAAGACGGGACGAACTACAACATTTTGAGTAGAAGTATTAATATCAATTCTATAGCTTACATATTCTCCACCTGCCTCAGGGTTCCATTGAGGCGCATAACTTGAAAAACTTGCGGTTCCATCCTCTTGCGGATTTGCAAGATATGGACCATACTCCATTGTTCTGCCTGTTGCTCTATCTTGTGCATATAGTGGTGCTTGAAGTGCCACTATTAATTCAATTATACCATCATGATCTGCTGTTATATCTAATTCATCCTCTAGATCTTCATCAGTATGTAGTCTTCCGGTTGCTAATATATCAGGTATACCAGTTTCTGCAATTAGTGTTTGTAATGCTCTTTCAATGTTTTTAGCTTGTTGATCATCTGCTCTTCTTCTTGAGTTTTGAAGTACTGAGTTAAATGCATTAAAAGCTATAACTGCTAATACCCCCATGATTGCGATAACAATTAGAAGCTCGACTAGGGAAAAACCTTTCTGATTTGTTTTTTTGATTGACATCATAATACATCCTCCTTTTTTTGTCTAGTTTAATACTAGATAACTAAATTGTAAAAAATACAAGTTAAAATACATAGCTAATTTGTTTACGGTAAATTTTAAGACATTAAAACAAAGTAGAATTAATCTTGCAGAGCAAAAGTTTCAAACTTCTTGCAAAAACTTTAAATTACATCTAATTTTGAAAAACTTGAAAATTAATTAATAAGATTATCTTTTGAATTGTAAACTTGTAAAAAGATTTGGCACAAAAAGTAAGAATTTCAAACTTACATTATTATTATATCAAAACTTATGCTTTTTGTCAACTGAAATTTTGTTAGTTAGTAAATTGTTTTGGTAGAGCGGAGAATAAATTCTCCGCCACTACTGTTAATCAAGGTTAAAAGGGAGCCACTTTCTACTTTCCACTTTCCTTCATTAGCTTTTCAAATTGCCCTATAGAATTTTCTATAGTTTCCATATTAACTGAATACGATAATCTACAGTATCCAGGGTAGCCAAATCCTGTTCCTGGAACAAGAAGAATTCTATATTCTGCGGCTTTTTTCACAAACTCTATATCGTCTCTATATAAAGATTCTATAAAGAAGAAGAAAGTTCCTGCTGATTTTGAAAAATTATATCCTAAATTTTTTAAATTTTCTGCTAAAAAATCACGCCTTTTTTGATATGCTGATACATCAACAGTTTCATTTAGAAGCTCTTTTATCACTTTTTGAAATAAAGATGGAGCATTTACAAAACCTAAGGTTCTATTTGCAAAGGTAAGGCCCGCGATTAATTTATCTTCTATTTCAGGGTCTGTTTTTACGGCAATATAACCAATTCTCTCACCTGCTAAAGAAAGTGATTTACTGTATGAATATGTAACTAAAAGGTTGTTAAATATGTTTAGCATGTTTGGTGCTTTTTGTCCATCATAAACTAACTCCCTGTATGGCTCATCTGATATTACATATATTGGGTTTTGATTCTCCTTTGATTTTTTTTCTAGTATGTTTGAAAGCTCTTTTAAAGAATCTTCACTGTACATTGCGCCAGATGGATTGTTTGGTGAATTTATTATTATTGCTCGTGTATTTTTGGTTATATTTTGTTCTATCTTGTCAAGGTCTAGCTGGAATGTTCCAGGTTTTGTTTTTACAATGACAGGAACGCCACCATGATTATCAATATAAAATAGGTATTCAACAAAATATGGAGCTAAAACCAAGACTTCTTCACCTTCGTTTAGAATTGTTTTTAAAATAACATTTAGGGCACCAGCAGCACCAACTGTCATTAGTACATGTTTTTGATTTAAAGATAGGTTAGTATCACTATTTAACTTTTGAGCAATGGCAAGCCTAACATCCTCAAAGCCTGCGTTATTCATGTATTTATGAATTGAAGGATCGGCTGTTTGTGAAAGATTAGTTAAGACATCTTTTATACATTCGGGTGGTGGTGTTATGGGGTTGCCAAGTGTAAAGTCGAATACATTTTCTTCCCCATGAATTTTTTTAAGTCTATTGCCTTCCTCAAACATTGCACGTATCCAAGATGCAGCTTTCATTTTTTCTTCTACTTTTTTTGAAATCATATAAACTCCCCCTTTGTGTTTTTGTAATCAAAAAGAACCGTCCCCGTTGATTTCCGTTGATTTCCCCATTGATTTGATTACTTTTTTTGTTTTGGCAATTCGTCCTCTACAGGTGTTACATATAATGTTTTTTGGTTTGTATATATTACCATACCTGGTTTGGATTTGCTAGGCTTTTTAACATATCTTATTTGGGTATAATCTATTGGAACATTAGATGAATTCCTTGCTTTACTATGATATGCAGCAAGTTGTGAAGCTTCATATATAGTGCTTTGAGGGATGTCACCTTTTTGTTTTTTTATTACTACATGAGAGCCTGCAATCTGTTTTGTATGAAGCCAAATATCATTTGATGCTGAAAGTTTTAAGGTTAAATAGTCATTTTGATAATTATTTTTCCCAACATAAATTATATAGCCATCAGATGACTCATATTCTAGGGGCATTGTTCTTTCGGTTTTAGATGAGCCCTTTTTATTCTTGCTATTCTTTTTTCGCTTTTGGGGTTTTTCGTTTTTGGCAAGAATTCCAATATGTATAAGTTCTTCTTTAATTTCCGCGATTTCATCGTTTGAAATAACATTATCTAATGAAAAAAGAACATTATCTAAGTATTCTAGATCTTTTCTTGCCTCTTCTAATAATTTATGTGAGTTTTCAAAGGTCTTTTTTGCCTTATTATATTTTTTGTAATATTTTGTAGCATTTATTTGCGGTGTTAAAAATGGGTCTAAGGGAATTTCTATATCCTCTAGATTTTCGGAATAAAAGTTAGATAATATAACCTTATCAGCGTTTTGTGGTATTGAGTGAATGAATGCTATAATTAAATCAGCGTAAAGTTTAAATTGTTCGCTTTGGGATGTTTCATTTATGTTTTCGTTATATATAGATATTTTTTTTAGAATTCTTTCTCTTGCATTAGTAACGTGTTTAATTATGAGTGCCTTTTTATTAGCAAGTCGTTGTGATAGATCTCTTTTGTGATAAAATTCTTCGGTTGCATTGCTTATAGACTCGAAGTATTTTACATTTTTAAAGGGGGGTAGATCAAAGCAGTAAAAATCTAGAGGTGTTATGTTTTCGTTTTCATCGAATAATACACAAGGTAGGTATTTTCTAGATATAAGCTTTCTTTGGAAACTTATAAGAGTATCCTTAAGTACCTTTAGATTATTATCTTCAATAGAGAGTGCTCTTTGTGTATGATTGATATCTACCGTAAAACATAAGTTTTTAGCTAAAAATGGACTAAACCCCATGATATTATCTACTAAGATTTTATCAATTCTTTTATTTAGTTTGGATTCTTCAAAAATAGTTTCTACCTCCATTGTATCTGGTTCTAGTTTATCTTGTACAGGGGGAAGAATATATGAACGAGCTGGCATCACTTCTCTAACACTACTTATTGAATTATCTATATGTTTTATTGCATCTATTATTTTATTGCTTTCATTTATAAGAATAATATTGCTGTGTTTGCCCATTATTTCAACAATTATACGCTTTGTTTGCTTATCTCTAAGTTCGCTATATGTTTCAAAGTCTATGGCAAGAATTCTTTCATAGCCAAAGGAGTCTATTTTGGTTATTTTTGAATATTGCAAGTGTTTTCTTAAAACCATACAAAAGTTTGGAGGTGAAGAAGGGTTTTCTTTTTTTTGGTTTGTCAAATGAACCCTTGGTATGCTTGGGTTTGAGCAAATAAGAAGTTTTAGAGATTCGTTATTATTTCTAATTGTTAAAACTATCTCGTCCTTTTCGGGTTGAAATATTTTTTCAACTCTAGCATTTATTATTTTATCGTTTAATTCGTGTACTATACTCTTTAGAACTATACCATCATAAGGCACTGTCTCAACTCCTTTTAAATGTAATAAATTTTGCCACGGCTATCAAAGTGGACGGTAGGTGATATTGCTATCGGAGAATGAATTCTTCGCTACACAGTAGCAAATTCTTTTCTCAAGAGAACCGTCCCTTGATTTAGTCCCCTTGATTGTTTATGGGGAATTTTATTATAAATGTGCTTCCTTCGTCCTCAGTTGATTCTATTTGTATTATCCCGTTAAAGTCTTTTACAATTCCATAAGTTATTGAAAGACCTAAACCGGTTCCTTTTCCGATTTCTTTAGTGGTGTAAAACGGATCGAAAATCTTGTTTATTATATCTTGCGGGATACCAGTTCCGTTGTCTTTAAATTCTATAATAAGTTCTTGATTTTGTTCATAAACTTTTATTGCTATTTTTTTGTTCCAATTTTGTAGTTTTTCAGGTAGTTTGTCGCTTACACAAAGTTCTTTAACCCTTTTTTCCATATCTTCTAAAGCATCTCTTGCGTTGCTTAGTAGATTCAAAAATATCTGTTCTAGTCGATTGTGCTCTGCCATTATTATTGGTATATTATCTGTAATATCTAATGAGACATCTATTTCTTTATTGACCAATTGCTGGCCTATAAGCTTGAAAACATCTAGTAAAGGTTTTCGCACATCGGTTTCAACCATTATATTATCTGTTTGTCTAGCAAAGGTTCTTAGGTGTGTTATTATATTATTTATTCTATCTATTTGCTCAATTATGTTTTTTAGCTTTTCATCTAAGAGGCAGTCTGGTAGTTTACCTCGAGACTTTGCCATTATAAGGCCTTGGGTTATAAGGCTAATGCCTCCTAGTGGTTGATTTATTTCATGTGCTATACCTGTTGCAAGTTCACCTAAAGTTGCAAGTTTCCCAGATTGAATAAGCTGAGCATCTTTTTCTCTTAATTGGTCTGTTCTAACTTTAATTATTTTTTCGAGATTATCTGCATATTGTTTTATGTCTTTTACTAGCCTAGCTCTTTTTATGCCAATAGATATCTCATTTGCGATAAGGGCTAATACATCGGTTTCTTTCATAAGGTTTTTTATGCTAAACTTAGGAGCTACAAGGTGTAAAATTCCAAGTATATTATCCTCAGAACAAAGTGGGATGTGTATGATTGAGTTTTTTTGAGGATCCATAGCTGTCTTATCAAGATACTTAATGATGCAATGATTAAGTAGATCTTGTGATGTGATTTTATGTGATGAATATGAATTAAAACAGCTTTGCTTGTCTTCACAAACATGCTCCTTGGTTTTAGAAGATGTACAGGAGTGGCATTTGTAAAGATCTTTTAAGCCTATTTGTGAGTCTATATAAAAGGATTTGCTCACCTTATCGTATAGGCACACATAAGAGCTAGAAAGAGCTAAGTTTTGACTAAGGATGTCTAAAACATCTGTCAGCATTTTTGTTATATCCTCTGATGAGTAAACAGCTTGAGTAATTTTAAGCAGTGAATCTTTAAGACTGTTTTTTAATTTAGTGTAGGTTAGGTCTTTAAAGGTAACAAGGTCCAAAGATGATTGGTCTTCTTGTTTTAATACTGTGCTTAAATAGGATATTTTTATAGTTTCATCCGTTTTTTTTCTAATATCAAAAAAACCATGTGTAGAGGTTAAAAATTTTTCAATGTGTTTTGGTAATGGTTTGTTTTGAGTCTCTTGCTTAGTTAGATCGAATAGATCCAAAAATGTATCATTAAAAGACACTACTGTTTTATTTTTATCTAGTATCATTAATGGATAATCACCTACGTGCTCTAAAACATCTTGTAAAAAATCATTAGTTGTAGTCATTGTCCCTCCGATATTTAAAGGTATTATTGCTTAACTTCAATACCTAATAATGTTACATCATCTAAAAATACACCATTAGAATAATTGTGCGCATCATCATACAATGATTCTAATATTTGTTGTGTAGTTTTATCTTTATTTTCTAGTAGTTGTTTTTCTAGTCTTTCAAACCCATAAAGTTCATTGTATCTTGTAGCTTCTACTATACCATCGGTAAATAAAATAATTTTATCGTTTTTGTTTAAAGGAACTACATTGCAAGAAAACTGTGCATCATCAAAAACACCTAAAATTGTTCCAGTTGATGGTATTGAATGTAGACCATCGGCTTTAAGTATGTATTGGGTGATGTGTCCTGCCGATACATAGTATAGAACATTTGTTTTTTTATCTATAAATCCTAGAAATAAAGATGCAAAAACATTTTGTGCTGTGTTTGACAAAAGTTCTAGATTTAAGTCTTTTACTATGTCGGGAAATCTTGTATTACTAATACCTTGCTTGTAGTTATATTCGATATTTTGCAGAAAGCTGTTTAAAATTACAGAAATAACCGCAGCAAGGATTCCATGACTTGAAACGTCAAACACATAAAAACACAGATAGTCACCAGTATCTGAGATATCATACATATCACCGCCTACTGCGTCTGAACTTATGTATTTTACTGAAAAATCAAACTGTTCCATTTTTGGTAGTTCTTTAGGAACCATATTAAGAAGAATCTTCTGAGCAGAAAAATGCATTTCTTGTAGATAGTTTCGATTCTCTACAATTTCTCGATGCATATTTACGTTTTCGACTAAAAGATTTTTTCGAGAAATCGAATTGTTTACCGCTATGGTTAATTTGTCGGCATCAACGGGTTTTCGAAGGTACTCAAACGCGCCCTCTTTCATTGCAGCTATAGCGTTTTCTAAGTCACCGTGACCTGTTAGAATAATAACACTCATCTCGGGAACTGTTCCTTTAATTTCCTTTAAAATTTCCATACCTGAAAGACGTGGCATTCTCATGTCGGTAATTACAGTATCTATACTATCAAAGTTTTCTTTAAAAATAGATAGACCCTCTTTACTGTCTGAAGTTGCAACAACGTCATAGTTTTCGAGTTCTAGTACAAACTTTATATTATCTAATATTGTTTTTTCATCGTCAATTACTAGTATTTTTGCCATACCAACCCCCACCTGTTATAATTTTCTTTTTTGATTATATCAGCTAAAGGTGGAAAATTCAATTATTATAGTGTGTGAAATATTTGAAGTCCGTCTTGCAATATTTATTGTTTTTTTTGAGCTTTTTCAACTTAAGTTTTCTTCTTATTTTTCTCCTTTTGCGTTTTCTTCTTAAAAATTTTAGGATCAGATTAAGAAGTATAAGAAAGACAATTATAATGATTGGAATTAAAAAATAATTTTTATTTGAGCTAAAAAAATTAATTGTATTTTTATAAGTTGATTGCGTTCTTTCTGTAATGATGGGAGGTGTAGGTTTATCGATAGAAAATTGTGATATTAAATTTGTATTTGCAAAATTTTCTCCATTTATCTTAT
>CAZTHU010000069.1:0-8730 GCA_964613575.1 uncultured Eubacteriales bacterium
TTATCAATTACTATTTGCGAGGGTGTATCTATTTTTTCTCTATCCTCAGTTGCTACCTGATTCATACTATTTCCACCCCAAGCATACAGCGATCCATTCGTACCTAAAGCAATAATATGCTCAGTTCCCATAGCAATAACATCTGTAGCCAATACACCTGACAATTTTACTGGCTTATCTTTATCTTCATCTGTCCCATCACCTAAGCTTCCATCATGATTAACACCCCAAACATATACACTTCCATCTTCACCTACAGCTAAACTTCTTTCAATACCAGCTTCAATATGTTTGATATTTTCTAAATCCTCAATTTGAACAGGAGTAAGCTGAGCTTCATTATCATCCGTCCATCCTTCTGTCCCGATACCTAACTCACCACCTCTATTTTCTCCCCATCCAAATACATTCCCATCTTCGTCTAACGCAAGGCTATATCCAGTACCCGCTGAAACTTTCACAATATTTTGAACACCAGTTATTGTTTCTACAAAATCTCTATCCTTAGTTGCATCAATACAAATACTAGAACCATCATAATGATGTCTATCGCCCCACTCGTAAACAACGCCATTTTCATCAATCGCTAACCCATGAGATAATCCCGCTGATATTTGAATAATGTTAGACAATCCATCTATCATTAATGGTTTATTACTATGCTCCTTTGTTCCATCTCCTAATTGATAAAAATCATTTGAACCCCATGCCCATACAGTTCCATCCCTTCTCAATGCATAATTAAAGCTATCTCCTGCTGAAATATACACTATATTAGAAAGGCCAGAAACTTTCCTAGGTTCATAGTTTGGATCAAGGGTTTCCATATCTGAGCCATCTCCAAGCTGTCCATAATAATTGCTACCCCAAGAATAAACCTCTCCATTTTGAGTTAATGCAATTGAATGTGCATCTCCAGCTGAAACTTGAATAATATCTTCTATTTCTAAAACATCTAATGGACCGCCTGTCATACCATCTGTCAAATAACCTAAAGCTCCATCTCTATTTCTTCCCCATGTCCAAACCCTGCCATCTTCATCAATAGCAATCGTATGATAGTTCCCAGCATCAATTTGTGTAAAATTAATGCCGCCCATAGAAACCACACTAACTACTGAAAACACAAATATCAAACTTACTGCAATCGTAAATAAAAACAAACTTTTTTTTCTCATAACATCTCAGCTCCTTAAAATTTTTCTTAAAGTTTTGTCTTTTGACTGTAAAAACTAAGACACTAAACTCCAATATTATCTATTCTACACAGATTTACAAATCCCTTTTTTTTTTTGAAATAAACACCCAATAAGACAGGCAATAAGACAGGCAATAAAAAATTACCACTTTCATATATTATATCACTTTTTTCGCTTTATGTAAATAGTTGCGTTGGATTTTGTTCAAATTTTTCGGGTGCCCAGTTAACTTTTAGGGGGGAGTAAAAACATTTTCGTCCCCCCCTCTAAATTCTAATACATCTCTACATTAAAACCTTTATCTTCAAATAGTTTTAGCATGCCATTTTCCCCAAGCAAATAACCCGCACTCATTACGAGAAAAGCATCCTCTCCATCCTCAAAAATCTGACTAATATCCTCTACGAAAACTTTGTTTTTTTCAAAATAAACTTTTTCATATAAAGGCATCAGTGAAGGATCTTTTGCTAAATTTTCAAATATTATACCCTCTAATCCTTCAACATCAACTTCTTTCCAGTACTCTAACATCCTTTTACTATCTTCTTTTAAATTTTCTATCGACAACAAAGCATCTATCAATATTTTTTCACTTAAGTCATCATCAAAACTATAACTTCCGCTAAGTTCATCCTCTAATGAGATTAGTTCAAATATAGTTTTATTGTCATTTTCCTTTGCTCTTTCTAAAAATGTACTTTCAATATAATCAAAAGAAGTATTATTTCCTTTTTGATTCAAATCCTCTACTGCCAAAGAAAACAAATAATCTGCAACTGCCCAAGGTCTCCCATTTGAAAACTCTTGTATATCCTCACCTAAGTTTTTAAATTCTATCTCTAATTTTTGGTATAAATCACTAGATATATTTTCTGCTAGTGTTCCCTCTTCATAAATTCCATATTTTAAGAACAGCCGCTCTACTTCTTCTTCACTCATACTTGTATCATCTGTTTGTATTATAAAGTTAGGCGAAGACCAAAAAGCATTATATATCCTTTCTTCAACTAAATAACCATCATCCTCTAAAAACGGTAGTATACCTAAAACATAGATGCTATTATTACTATCACTTCTTGATATCTTCCACGAAAATGAATCCTCCATTTCACTTTCGCCACATCCAGACATTAGAAACAATAAAATAGCAAGCAAACTACAACAAAGTATAAATCTAAATCTTGTTTTAATCAAAATTAATCATCTCCTTATAAGTTTATAACTACCTTTTTTAAACTTCTATTTTTTTTACAAAAACCCTTTTTTTGTGTAAAAAAAAGTGACAGTTGTTCTCAACTGTCACTTTTGACCATTTATCTCAAGCAAATATTTCATCAACAATTTCTACAATTTCATCACCTATACGTTCTTGCGCCTCTTTTGTAGACGCTCCTATATGAGGCGTTAAGGAAACTTTTTCATGCATATATAATTTCTCATTTTTAGTTGGTTCTTCTTCAAACACGTCTAAACCAGCGCCTGCTAACTTTCCGTTATCTAGTGCCTCTAATAAAGATTTTTCACAAACAACGCCACCCCTAGCTGCATTAATTATAAATGCTCCGTCCTTCATCATTGCGATTTCATCTTTGCCTATAGCAGGCTTCTTATCCGCTGCACCTGGAATGTGCAATGAGACAAAATCAGACTCTTTTAAAATCTCGTCTAATGATACATACCTAAAATCAGTATCCTCAAATTTTCCTAAAGCATCTGTGTAAACAACATTCATGCCTAGAGCTTTTGCCCTTAATGCAACTTCTCTAGCAATCCTTCCAAACCCTATAAGTCCTAGTGTTTTCCCATTTAATTCTATACCTTTGTATTTCTTTTTATTCCACTGCCCTAACCTCATTGTATGATTTGAAATATGTACATGCCTAGCTACGCTAAACATATGCGCAATAGTAAGCTCTGCAACAGATGCACTGCTTGCAGCTGGGGTATTTCTCACTTTAATACCATTAGATTCTGCATATTTTGCATCAATATTATCAATTCCTACTCCACCTCTAATTATAGCCTTTAATTTCTTTGTCTCTAAGGCTTTGTCTAAAACATCTTGCCTTACTTTAGTTGCAGATCTAACGACAATAGCATCAAACTCTTTAACAGCCTCTTTTAAGTCCTCCAACTCATAAAACTTTTCAACTACCTCAAATCCTTTTTGCTTCAAACTCTCACTTGCCTTCTTTTCAATTCCGTCTGTAACAAGTATTCTAGCCATAATAAAAAAACCTCCTTCACTAAAATTATTGTATTCACTTTCAATGCAACGCTTCAGAATACAACATCATCCTACATTACAATGCTATCATAACAATAAAACAAATCAAACTCAACACATTCTAGGAAATATTAATTTTTTAAGGCTTAGATATCATTATTCAACTCCTCGGCAGTAAATAAATCAAAATAAAAAAAGAAGGGCTTTAAGCCCCTCTTTTTTTATTTTGATTTAACATCAATTAAAAGTCTAAACCTGAAACATCACCGATTGTTCCTTCATGTTCATCATCGTCATCATCGTCGTCGTCATCATCATCATCGTCATCGTCATCATCGTCATCGTCATCATCGTCGTCATCATCGTCGTCATCATCGTCATCATCGTCATCGTCGTCATCGTCATCGTCGTCATCGTCGTCATCGTCATCGTCGTCATCGTCATCGTCGTCATCATCGTCATCATCAGCATCATCAGCATAATCATCAAAAGACAATTGTTCTCTATCATCGTCATCAGCATCAGCATCAGCATCAGCATCATCATCATAATCATCAAAAGACAATTGTTCTCTTTCATCTGAACCTTCCTCAGTATCATCGCCATAATCTGATGGAGTAAATCCACTTTCTCCACCTTTGTCATCAAAGGTTTTTTCTTCTAAGGGTTTATCAACTTCTCCCGGTTGATTAACAACTTCTCCGTAATCATCATCGTCATCGTCATCGTCATCATCGTCATCATCGTCTGCTTCACTCTCGCCACCGATGCCTGCTTCGCCACCCTCTTCATCACCAAATACATCTTCAAACATTTCTGAAACCTGCTTCATAAACATTGCTAGTAAAGGAATGATAGCTGCTAATATTCCAGCTGCTGCTGCTGTTGCTCCAGGGCCTGATGCTCTTAATCTAAAGCTAAAGCTTGCAGATGCACTTCTTGATTCACTAGTTGTAGTAGCTTCTCCGCCTTCTGTAGTAGCTTCTCCGCCTTCAATTGCAGCAGGTGTATCGGATGCAGCTTCACCAATCTTTTCATCCTCTTCCTCTACAACTTCTTCCTCTTCTTCTACAGCTTCTTCTTCAACATCAGCTTCTTCCTCAACCTCAGCTTCTCCTGATTCTGGCTCATCTTGTGGCTCATCAATGTCTATATCAACTAAGAAACGAGTATCTATATTGCCCTCTCTTGATTCTGTTGCTTTGTCTTCGTCTTCGTCTTCAGCAGATATTCCAGATTCTGTTGTTGCATCATCATCTTTGCTTGCTTCTCCGCCATCTTCATCTTCATCTTTGTTTTCTTCGTCTTCGTCCACGTCTTCATCTTCATCTTCATCTTTATTTTCTTCGTCTTCGTCTTTATCTTCGTCTTCGTCTTCGTCTTTATTTTCGTCTTCGTCTTCATCTGCATCTTTGTCTTTGTCTTCGTCTTCATCTGCATCTTTGTCTTTGTCTTCGTCTTCATCTTCATCTGCATCTTTGTCTTCGTCTACGCCTTTGCTTTCATCTTCTGCTGCGTCATCAACAGCTTCTGTAGCATCGTCATTTACATCCTCATCAGCATACGACACAATTGCTGTAGTAAAAGCAACGGTAAAAATCATACAAAATGCTACAAACAATGCAAAAAACTTAACACTTCCCCTAGAAATTCCCAAATAATTAAAACTCATACAAACGACCCCTTTCAAAAAATTTATAAATTTTGGACTATAGACTGATCGTGCACTTTTTTAAAGTAACTCCTTTCCCCCCCTTTCTTTCTTACCTTTATTTAACACAATCAGTTATATAGCATTGCACAAAATATATTTACATAATCTCTATCTAATTATATGTTAACACAACACTAAGTTTTTTACAACAATTTCTTTAAAAATTTTTGCTTAAAACTTATAATAAAAAACAACGCCATAGAGAAACATTTTAAATGTTTCTCTATGGCGTTGTTTTTTATAGCTCTACGCAATACTCAAATACTTCAGAAAATACATTGAATTCCTACACATTCCATTTACATTGCTAATTCTCTCTCTTTACCAGCTAAATTCTTATTCGTCTTAAGGTAATTTTCATTTTTATACTCTACATTATACTTCTTAAAAGTTTCATGATCTCTTTTTGCTGCCATCTTATTATTTGTTCTTTCATATGCCTTAGCTCTGTGAAGATATGCAAATGGCTGCTCACTATCCATTTGAATCGAATTGCTAAGCTCTTTTATTGCCGCCTTATGCTCTCCTAACTTATTTAAACAAACTCCCTTTAAATAATGGTTTGTGGGTGTTTTTTCTAATTTTCTTGCACTATCTATAAATTTGATTGCATCTGTTGGTCTATTTTCTTTTTCTGCCAAAGATTGAGCTATGGTATTGTAGTACTCAGAAATTCTATGATTTACTTGACCTACAACAATAGGGAAGTACTCTGCAAATTTTTCCTGCTCTTTACTAGTTGGCATTTGCTTATTTGTCTCTTCTACTCTTTTTTTGGAGTCTTGAGTCAATTGATTAAATTCTATATCAATATTCTCTTTTTTATAAACGTCTTTAAGAAAATCCTTTATTTTACTTCTGTGAATAATTAAAATTGCAGGGTCTAAATTTTTCGCTAAACGCTTTGCTTTTTCTTCTTTAGGTAAATTTTTCATGGTGCCATTTCTGTCGAATATATGCTCTAAAGATTTATACACATCATGACGCGCCTCCATGAAAAAGTGAAAATAAAGATTACCCATCCCTATCTTGCTAAGACTAGTAAACTTTCCTAATTTGTTATAAGTATCTATATACTCTTTATCATTCGTCCCTTTTACAACACTATCTAACTGTTCTCTGCTAGCTCCATATGTAAATGGTGTAATATTCTTTAATCCCTCTTTTATTTTTTCTGTCCTACTTAAACTATCTGACGCATTTTTAGAAAAAACTTCGATAAAACTATCTGCAGAATCTTTTCCTGCCTTGATTTTTTCTCTAAAATGTTTGTTTGCAGTATAAACTTCAAGTGATTCATCTGCCATAGGTTTAATATTAGGGTTTTTATCGACTATCCTACTAACAAAAAGCTTTTGCATTTGTTCGGTTGTTAAAACATCCCATTTAAATGTAACCCTGTCTTTATCTGGAGTTCCAAAAGACGTATACTCTTTGTCTAACCTTAAATTGTTAAACTCCTTCGTTGGCATATTTCGAGTAGCATACGCAAGTTTTATAGCAGCCTGAATATTCTTAGTAAAACAATTACCAACTTTTTGTGGACTTGCATTGATAGCCATATTAAATTTTTTATCAGCATTATCTATAAACTTTCTATAAACATCTTCCACACTATGCATAGTAAATGCACCACAATATTTTAAAGCATCTACTAATTTATCTTTGTTTTTTTCTTTAAAAACAAACTCTTCAATCGGATCATGCCAAAACCTAAGCCCTTTATTTATTATAGTAGCACTAAAACCTTCATCATTTTTTCGTATAAGTGTAGACCACAAATGCCCCTTACCTAATGCAGGTAAGGCTAAAAATGAATTAGGATCATTTTTCTTCAAATTAGATAGTTGAATATTTGTTATAGGGGGTACCATTACACAATTCTTACTATTTTTCAATGAATTTTTAAACTCATTGTTTGCCCCTAATTCCTTCATGTTTATATATACATCATATACATCTAAAGGCTTTTTATAATTATTGCTATTATTAGCCTCAACATTTAAAATCATATTAACTAAGTTCATATCACGTCCATCTTTTAAAAAATTACCAGCCTTAAGATCTGCCTTTTTATGCTTTGCATCAGACATATTCAACTTTCTCATTAAAATCATCTCCCTCAAAATAAATTAAAAAACAAAATGTACCGCTTCATTGTGTATAGGAAATATTATTATACTTCTACATTGCTTGTCAACCTAAAAATGAGATTTACCTTAAGCACAAACACACTTTTTTGTCTTGACATTCCCCATATTCTAATTTAAAATGTACTTGTTTACATATTGCTTCATTAAGGAGATTAGGCAAATGACAAAACTTGAAGAAAAATCATTATTAAAAAAAGCAAAAAAAGGTAATATTAACGCCTTTGAAATACTTGTTAATGAACACCAAAAAAAAGTATATAATTTAGCCTTAAAATTTTCAAAGAACCATGAAGATGCCTTAGACTTAGCTCAAGAAGCTCTATTAAAGGCTTATAGAAACATTCAAAATTTTAAAGGAAACAGCCAGTTTTCAACATGGCTGTATAAAATCACAACTAATATTTGCATAGATCATTATAGAAAAACAAATAATATTCAAACTGTATATATTGACGAAGAGGTTAAGAACAACGATGGAGACTCCTACAAAAAAGTCAATCTTCCATCTTTATCAGATCCCGAAAGCGAGTGTGAAAGAAAGGAACTTAGAGACTTTATTATTTCTTGCTTAGACAACATACCCATAGAACTAAAGTCAATAATCGTACTTAAAGACATTCAAGGTTTTTCCTATGAAGAAATTTCCCAAATTCTAGATATACCAATGGGTACTGTTAAATCGAGAATCAACAGGGCAAGAGCACTTATGCGGAAACATCTTTCTAAAAATGAAAGTTTTTTAAATATAAGCTAAGATTAAGGAACATTTTTAAATATAGTACGTCTAAATTAATATAAAGAAGATTAAAAGGGATATTTTACAATACAAAAACCTAATGTTCGAGCTTAATACAAAAAGGAGTGATTGCTATGTTTGACTGCAAGGACACTGAAAAAATAGCAAACTTATATATAGACAATGAACTTAACAATTCAGACAAGATAAAATTTGAAAAACACATTAATAGTTGTACAACTTGCCAAGAAAAGTATCAACAACTATTGGCAATTAAAAATTTAGTATCCGAAACCCAAGAAGAACTACCAGAGGATTTTTCATCAATTCTTCACCAAAAACTACTAAAAGAAACTACAACACCAAAAACCAAATCTGCAAATTTTTGGGCAAACTATTCAAACTACGTAAAGCTGTCAACAGGGATTGCAGCTACTGTTTTATTAGCTTTTGTAGCAAACTGGGGGCTAACTGGTTACTGGCAATTATCTCGCGATCCTGCGACCATGCCTCAAATGGACGACTCTTATAACCTTGAACAAGAACAAAGCGACGGTAATGGCACTAAAGATTTTGGAATATCATCAATTCCAAGTGACAAATATGATGATTCTTTTAGCGATGACGCATCTAGAAGTCTAAAACAAGACATTGACGAAGCAACAGATACAAAAGATCCCTTAGAAGAATCACCACAAACT
>CAZTHU010000070.1:0-8571 GCA_964613575.1 uncultured Eubacteriales bacterium
CGCAAAGTAGAAATAACATTTTAGAGGGAATCAGAAGACTAAATAAAGAAGGTGCAACTATTATATACACCTCTCACTATATGGAAGAAATTGAGCAGCTATGTTCAAGGTTAGCCATATTAGATAAGGGTAAGGTTATTGCAACAGGTACAAAAGAAGAGGTTAAAGCTATGATCTCACTAGGTGAGAAGATTGTTGTGGAGACATTTAATATTACTAAAGAACACCTAACTCAAATACGTAAAATACCTAACGTTCTTGATGTTGATTTAAAGGATGACATCCTTACCATAAGGCAAAGAAATGGTGCAAGCAATCTTGTGAACATAATGAGTTTTATATCTGATAACGCTATAAGCTACGGGAAAATATATTCGGAATTACCAACTCTAAATGATGTATTCCTTGAAATAACAGGAAAAGAACTAAGAGATTAAGGAGGTTTACCATGTCATTTCATATTTTTAAATATAGATTTAAATCCCTAATTATGGATAAGATGTCTTTATTCTGGTTAATTTGTTTCCCACTTATTTTAGCAACATTTTTTAGCCTAGCCTTTTCAAACCTGATGTCAAATGAGAACTTTGAAAATATTAAGATTGCAATAACAACTGATCAAAAGATGCCAGTGGGACTTAAAGATGCAATGTACGAAAGCAATCTTTTTGATATATCTTATACAACAAAAACAAAAGCACAAGAGCTTTTGTCGGATAGAAAAATAACTGGATATATTAAGAACACTGATGAACTCCAACTTGTAATTTTCGGATCTGGCCTTAACCAATCGATTGCTAAAGTCTTTTTAGACAATTATGTTCAAGTTTCAACAACTATTTATAATATTATAGACCAAACCCCACAAGTAGTAGAAACGGGCTTTTTAGAAAATTTAAGTTTCAACGAAAGTTTTACAAAAGAACTCCCTGTAAGCGATTCAATGAATATGATTGTTATATACTTTTTTGCACTACTAGCAATGACATGCCTTTTGTCAGCCGTCGCAGGAACCTATGCCACATCAATAATCCAGGCAAATCAATCTACACTTGCAGCGAGAATTAACGTTGCTCCTACGCAAAAATTAAAGGCATTTTTATCTATAATTTCAGCTACTATATGTTTTCAGTTTATTTCGGTTATTATTTCAATCACTTACATTACAAAAGTCTTAAATGTAGAGTTTGGAGATAAATTTCTACACATCGTATTAATATGTTTGGTAGGCTGTTTTACAGGAACTATGTTTGGTGCTTTATTCGGTTTGATTGTAAAACTGAAATCTGAAGTTAAAGATATGTTAGTGTCTAATATCGTTATGGTAATGTGTTTTCTATCAGGTTTGATGGTTTTACAAATAAAATATATTGTCCAAGAAAAATTTCCAATCATTGCCTATTTAAACCCTGCAAATCTCATCACAGACGGTCTTTACGCCCTTTACTATTATGATACCTTTGATAGATATTTTTTAAACCTTACTCTACTAAGTATCATAGGAATAATTTTTTGTACCATCACTATATTGATTTTAAGGAGGCAAAAATATGCAAGTATTTAAAGCTTTTACTAAAATTGTTCCAAAAAAATTCCTTAGTGTTTTTATAATCTATACTATTATATTTATTGGTCTTACAATTTTTTTCTCAAGAAATGATTTAACTCAAATAGAAGACGCCTTCGAACTATCAAGGGTTAGAGTTTCTGTTATAAACCAAGATAATACACCACTTGCGAACGGATTAGAGGATTATATTAATAGCATTGCAATGCCTGTCCAAATTGATGAGACAAATATAAAAGATGCTCTTTTCTTTCGGCAAACAGAATTTGTCGTTACAATCCCTAAGGGCTTTCAAAGCAGTTTATCTTCATCAAATTATCAAAAGATAAGTACTATGTCCGTTCCAGATTCTACAAGTTCAAAATACGCACAAACACTTATAGACAGATATTTAAATACTGCCAAACTATATATTGAAACAGACCCTAAAATTTCTTTCGAAGATCTCCACCATAAAATACTAGAAGATATTTCTGCAAAAGTTAAAATATCTTTTCTCGAGAAAACATCTAGCAATCATATTTCTAATCTAAATTCATATTTTAACTTTTTATCCTATATTTTAATAGCAATGCTTATTTCTATGATCGGACGTATAATGTTAATATTTAATAATAAACAAATCAAAATACGTAACTATTGTGCACCTATTAGCATTAAGAACTATAATTTTCAACTTTTACTTGGTAATCTATCACTCGCCTTTATTATTTGGTTCATATTTGTTGTATTGGCCTTTGTTATTAATAAAAGTGCTTTTTTCCAAACCAGTTCCATATTGTTTGTAATTAATTCATTTGTTTTAACACTACTTTGCTTAAGCATAAGCTTTTTAGTAACTACATTTTCAACAAAAACTTCTATTGACGCAATAGGAAACTGCATATCTCTAGGATTGGCATTTTTAGGTGGCTCATTTGTACCACAATCCCTTCTAAGCGATACATTACAAACCATCGGAGTCTTTAATCCAATTTTTTGGTATATAAAGGTAAACGATACTATCTCAGATCTTACTGTTACTACTCACGCTACACTTACACCGATAATCCATGGTATACTTGTGCAATTAGCTTTTGCTTCCGCCTTCATTGCCATCGCCTTAGTTATTGTTAAGCAAAAACGACATGCTCAACAGTAAAAATCCTTCTATGATATCAATAGAAATAAAAAGATTATTCTGTATACACTCAAAACTTAACTCTTATGCCGCCTTAAAAAATTAATAAACACACTTTAGATAAAAATTTTTAAAGGTGGAGGTTTTGCTTAAAATCGATATTGCTATTATTATAAAAATATGATAAATATCCATAAGACAGTTTTTCCCTCCTTGTTTTTTGTCTGGCAACATACTTATACTAGATTGAGAGAAAACTGTCTTATTGTTTTTCAAATTAGAATAAGACTGTTGGAAGTTATATAGTTTTAAGAAACAATAGCTAAATTTCTGTTACTTACCCCTATATGCATGTATATAAATCTCTTCTAACTCTTTAATAAGAGGATATCTAGGGTTTGCAGTTGTACACTGGTCCTCATGTGCCTTTTCGGCTAACTTTTTAACACTATTCATAAATAATGTTTCATCAATTCCACATTCTTTTATACTCACCGGAAGAGAAATCCTCTTCATTAATTCCCTTACAGCGCATATCAAATTTTGTACACTCTCTTTTACGGTCTTTCCACCTAATCCAATATTTTTAGCAATCTTAGCATATTTTTCATCAGCTATAAATTTTTCATATTTAGGGAATATTGTAAATTTTGTAGGTAGCTTGGAGTTATACTCTATAACAAATGGAAGTAAAATAGCATTTGCTCTTCCATGAGGTATATGATATTCAGCACCTATCTTATGTGCTAATGAATGATTAATTCCTAAAAATGCATTTGTAAAGGCCATACCAGCTATACAACTTGCATTATGCATTTTTTCTCTAGCTTCCATATCATTAGCTCCATTTTCATAAGCTCTAGGCAAGTACTCAAAAACCATCTCAATAGCTTTCATTGCAAGTGCATCTGTGTAGTCACTTGCAAGAACAGAAACATATGCCTCAATAGCATGAGTTAGTACATCCATTCCAGTATCCGCAGTTGCCTCTTTAGGCAAGCTCATAACAAACTGTGGATCAATAATCGCAACGTCAGGAGTTAATTCGTAGTCAGCCAAAGGATATTTTGTTTCACCATTCTTTCTATCAGTAATAACAGAAAATGAAGTTACTTCAGACCCAGTTCCTGATGTTGTAGGTATAGCAACAAATTTTGTTTTGCCACCAATATCTGGGAACTTAAATACCCTTTTTCTTATATCCATAAATTTTTGCTTTATTCCATCAAAAGAAGTTTCAGGATGTTCATAAAACAGCCACATTCCTTTCGCCGCATCTATTGCGGATCCTCCTCCTAATGCTATAATTACGTCTGGCTTAAAGGAGTTCATTAGAGAGACACCCCTTTTAATTGTTTCAACATCGGGATCTGGCTCAACATCTGAAAACATCTCACTATGACAATAGATACTTCGCTTTCTTAGATAATACAGAATTTTTTTAACATATCCTAATTTAACCATAGTCGGATCTGTTACAATAAACGCTCTCTCAATACCTTGCATATCCTTTAGATATTGAATAGAATCATTTTCAAAATAAATTTTAGGCGGTATTTTGAACCATTGCATATTATTTCTCCTTTTCGCAACTCTCTTTTTATTTATAAGATTTACTGTAGAAACATTTGAAGTTGTAGAATTCCTTCCATAAGAGCCACATCCTAATGTAAGCGATGGTGTGTTGGTATTATAAATATCACCTATAGCTCCTTGTGAAGATGGGGAATTAACAATTATCCTACCCACCTTCATTTCCTTTCCATAATTCTCCATTAGTTTATTGTTTGATGTGTGAATAACAGCAGTATGACCTAAACCACCCATAACCAACATATCATTCGCTACTTTGAAGCCTTCTTTACTATCCTTCACTGTAAAATAAGCTAAAACAGGAGATAATTTTTCTTTGGAAAGCGGATAATGAGACCCTACTTCAGGCAATTTAGCAATTAATAGCTTTGTACTTTCTTCCACACTTACTCCAGCATTCTTTGCAATATTATATGCGCTCATACCAACCACTTGGGGATTAAGTTTTCCTCTTTCTTTATCAAACAAATAGTTGGAAACTAAATCTATTTCTTTTTGCTTTAAAAAATAACATCCGTTGTTCTTCATGATATCTTCAAACTGTTTCGAAATATCATTATCTACAATAACTGCTTGCTCAGAAGCACAGATCATTCCATTGTCAAATGTTTTACTCATAATCAAATCAGTACAAGCTCTCTCTACCTTGGCCGTTTTTTCAATATAACAAGGTACATTCCCAGGCCCAACGCCAAGGGCTGGTTTACCTGCCGAATAAGCAGACTTAACCATTCCACTTCCACCTGTGGCAAGAATCAAAGACACTCCAGGATGGTTCATCAATAAAGACGTAGCCTCTACCGAAGGACTTTCTATCCACTGAATACAGTTTTCTGGCGCACCAGCTTTAATAGCGGCATCTCTTAAAACTTTAGCTGATTCTAGTGAACAGTTTTGTGCTGATGGATGAAATCCAAATATAACAGGATTTCTTGTCTTTGCGCAAATCAAAGCTTTAAACATAGTGGTAGATGTAGGGTTTGTAACGGGTGTAACACCAGCAACAACCCCTACAGGCTCAGCCACCTCAACATATCCTTCTAAATCATTTTCCTCAACTATACCTACAGTCTTTTGGCTTTTTACAGAATGCCAAATATACTCAGTTGCAAAAAGGTTTTTTATAATCTTGTCTTCCAAAACACCTCTCTTTGTTTCTTCTATAGCTAATTTAGCAAGCCTTACATGTTCAGACTGTCCTGCAATGGCCATTTCTTTCACAATATTATCTATTTCTTCCTGATCCATTAAAGAATATTCTCGTAACGCATTCTGTGCATTAAATACTAAATGCTCGATAACCTCTTGTACACTTTCTTCTTCTCTTAATATTTTTTCAGCCATAATAATACCTCCTATTTGACTTAATATCTAAACCCATAGCGTCATATGATAAATTTATATCGATATCTTTTTATCGATATAAATTTATCATATGGATTTGATTTTGTCAATACTTTCCCTTAAAAAATTAAAAAACAACTCCAACGTAATTAATCAGCTATTTATTTACAGCTTTCCTAATCTTTTTGTTGGACTTTCAAGCGCTCTATATATACAAGCAACCCAATCGTTATACTCTCAAATCAAAAGAAAGGTTATCCTATGTCTAAATGAACCATAGAATAACCTTTCTTTTGATTTATACTGTACCTGTTCTACCCTACCATAAAACCTTGTTTTCTAAACATGTCTCTTATTTGCTCAACCACGACTTTGTCCGGCTCTTTCGTTTCTTTCAATTCGTACTTCAAATTTAGTTGTTCCCACTTGTACTCTCCCATTTTATGAAATGGTAATATCTCAATCTTTTTTATACAATCATAATCTTTTAGCATATCAGACAATTCCATAGCATCTTCTAAATTGTCTGTAAATCCTGGAACCACAACATGACGAATCCATACTTGTATATCATTGTCTTGTGCATATTGTATAAGTTTAAAAGCATTCTCGTTTCCCTTACCAGTAAGTTCCTTGCTGACTTTTGTGTCCTTTGCTTTAATATCTAATAAAATCAAATCTGTATAGTCAAATACCTCCTTGGATATGGACAAATCATATGCTGCAGAAGTATCTATCGCTGTATGAATACCTGCATTTTTGCACCCTTTTAGAACTTCAAGGATAAATGGAATTTGCATCAAGGGTTCCCCCCCAGATATCGTTACCCCTCCTGTTTTGATAAAGTTTTTATACCTCAAGATATCATCAACAATTTCATCTGCAAATACCTTTTTGCCACCTTGTTTCAACCATGTATCTGGATTATGACAATACTTACACCTCAAAGGACATCCTTGGACAAAAATTACATACCTTATTCCAGGTCCATCGATAGTACCACCTGTCTCAATAGAGTGAATACGCCCTACAACTCTATTGTCAGCTCCCCCCATAACATTACCCCCCATTTAAAATTTCATTAAATCCTAAAACCTCTCATGAAAGGTTCTGTTAATAACATCTAGTTGCTGTTCCCTAGTTAGTTTAATAAAGTTTACCGCATATCCAGAAACTCTTATTGTCAATTGGGGATACATTTCTGGCTTTTCCATAGCTTCATAAAGAACATCCTTATTGATAACATTAACATTTATATGGTGACCGTCTTCGTTAAAATATCCATCCATCAAAGCTACTAAATTTAAGATTCTTTCTTCTTCTATTTTTCCTAACGCACCTGGCACAATAGAAAATGTGTAGGAAATTCCATCTTCACAGTAATCATAAGGAAGCTTAGCCACTGATGCCATGGAAGCAACACATCCCTTAGTGTCCCTTTTGTGCATAGGATTAGCGCCTGGAGCAAAAGGTTCGCCATATTTTCTTCCATCAGGAGTGTTTCCTGTCTTCTTACCATAAACTACGTTGGAAGTTATGGTTAATACCGAGCACGTCTGCTTACTATGTCTATAAGTTTTCACTCTATTTAACTTACCCATAAAGTTTTTAACTAATTCAACAGCTATTTGATCAGCTAGAGGATCGTTATTCCCATACTTAGGATAA
This sequence comes from uncultured Eubacteriales bacterium, assembly GCA_964613575.1. GTDB lineage: Bacteria > Bacillota > Clostridia > CAZTHU01 > CAZTHU01 > CAZTHU01. The sequence continues at coordinate 7,293 of CAZTHU010000070.1, forward strand.
TCGCCTTCGATCTCAAAATCTACTGCTAATCCTTTTTCATTTCTAATTACTTTTACTTTACCGTACTTTACTGCTGATATTGAATCCGCCACTACAGATAATCCTGCAATACCACATGCCATAGTTCTTAAAACTTCTTCATCATGAAGAGCCATTTCAATTTTTTCATAACAATATTTGTCGTGCATATAATGAATAACGTTCAAGGTATTTACATACAGCCTAGCAAGCCACGTAAATACAATCTCTAGTTTACCCATTAATTCATCGTAATTTAAGTACTCTGACGTGATCGGCTGAAATGCAGGCCTTACATACTCTCCATATATTTCGTCCCGACCACCATTTATCGCATACAAAAGAGCTTTTCCTAAATTCGCTCTAGCTCCAAAAAACTGCATCTGTTTTCCTATTTTCATAGCAGATACACAACAAGCTATTCCATAATCATCCCCAAATTTTTCTCTCATAAGATCATCATTTTCGTATTGTATTGATGAAGTCTCTATAGACATCTTAGCACAATACTTTTTGAAATTTTCTGGAAGCTTATCAGACCATAACACAGTCATATTAGGTTCTGGAGCAGGACCTAAATTGGTTAGTGTATGCAAAAATCTATAAGTCATTTTAGTTACCATATGCCTAGTATCAACACCAATACCTGCTAAAGCTTCAGTTACCCATGTTGGATCTCCCGAAAATAACTGATCGTAATCTGGTGTCCTTAAAAACCTAACCATTCTAAGTTTCATAACAAAATGATCTGTAAACTCTTGTATTTGACTTTCAGTATATTTTCCTTCTTGTAAATCTTTTTGAGCATAAACATCTAAAAAAGTAGCTACCCTTCCCAAGCTCATTGCAGCTCCATTTTGTTCTTTCACTGCAGCTAAATATGAAAAGTATAGCCATTGTATGGCCTCCTTAGTGTCTGTAGCGGGCTTAGATATATCAAACCCATAAGATGCTGCCATCTCCTTCAAGTCATTAAGTGCTCTAATCTGCTCATTAATTTCTTCACGAATCCTGATAGTTTCCTCGTCTATAAAATCAAACTCATAATACTTAAGAGCCTCCTTCTTCTTCTCTATTAACAAATCTACTCCATACAAAGGTACTCTTCTATAGTCTCCTATGATTCTACCTCTACCATATGCATCTGGTAACCCAGTAATAATACCTGTACGTCTTGCTTTTTTCATCTCATCAGTATATACGTCAAAAACTCCATCATTATGGGTTTTTCTATAATTAAACACATTCTCTACATCTTTAT